>NZ_JBXUOV010000085.1:0-24889 GCF_057196585.1 Micromonospora sp. ATLC20 | reverse complement strand
GATGGGGCACGGCGGCCCGCCGCCGCGCGGCCTGCCGCCCGGCCCGGGCGGTTACGGCCCGCCGGACAACGGTCCCGGTGGGTACGGTCCGCCGGACAACGGCCCGGGTGGCTACGGTCCCCCGGACAGCGGTCCCGGTGGGTACGGCCAGGAGGAGCGCTTCGACGGGTTCGAGGCCGGTCGGCGTGCCCGTGCCGACATGACCGCCGAGATCCGCATGCCCGAGCGTGAGCTGCGTGGTCGTGGCCCCGGCGGCCCGCCGGCGCTGCCGCAGCAGGGTTACGGCGCACCGGAGCCCGGCTATGGTCCGCCGGACCCGGGTTACGGGCCGCCGGACCAGGGCTACGGCCCGGGCCCCTCGATGACCGGCCCGCCGCTCGTGAGCCCGCCGGTCGCCGGTCCGCCGATGGTGGGGCCGCCGATGGCCGGCCCGCCCGGCAGCGACCTGCACCGGGTCGACCAGATCCGGCGCAGCTTCCAGGTCCGGCGGTTCGGCAGCGGGTACGACCCGGACCAGGTCGACCGGTTCTTCGAGACGCTGCTCGGCGGCATGCAGGGGCGCAACCCGATGCCGGTGAACCCGAAGGAACTCGACACGCTGCGCTTCGGGCTGGTGCCCGGTGGCTACTTCGAGGCCGAGGTCGACGCGGCGCTCAAGGACGTGCAGGACATCCTGCTCGGCCGCTGACCCCGCCTCCCGAGACGACGAAGGGCCCGCCCCCCGGTGAGGGGGCGGGCCCTTCGCGCACTACCGTGGGCGCCGCGCGTCAGGACCGCAGGCCGTTGCGGCGCAGCACGGCGTCGCCGATGACGATGGCGATCAGCAGTCCGGCGATCCCGAACAGCCAGATGTGCTCCACCCGGCCCTCCTCGATCCCGCAGAGCGCCATCAGTACCAAAGCCACCGCCGACAGCACCGCACCGATCCGTCCGGACTTGCGGTGTCCGGGCTTGTGCTGATCTGGCGCGGTTACCGGCTCGTCTCCTGCCACTGTCGGTCCTTCCCTCGCGATCGGATCTCCGATCAGTCTGGCACGGCCCCAACCGGGCCCGGCGCAGGGTCCGACCTCCTGTGCCGGGGATGACCCGGGCGGGCGACAGCGGGCGGGCGGCGCGGCCCGGGTCGTTGGTCCCGTACCGGTGGGGGCGGATGGCCACTACCGGCGTCGCGGGACGGCGAGCACACTGCCTCCGGTAGCGTCTTGACGTACACCTTGATGCCTTTTTGAGGAGGACTGCGGTGCGAGTGACCGGTACGGGGCATGCCAGCATGCGGATCGACACGGCCGCGGGCAGCATCCTGTGCGACCCGTGGGTCAACCCCGCCTACTTCGCCTCGTGGTTCCCCTTCCCGGACAACTCCCTGCTCGACTGGGCGACCCTCGGCCAGGTCGACTACCTGTACGTGTCGCACCTGCACCGGGACCACTTCGACGCGAAGCACCTGCGTGACTTCGTGTCGAAGGACGCCACCGTCCTGCTGCCCGAGTTCCCCACCTCGGAGATGGAGGACGAGTTCCGGGAACTGGGCTTCACCAAGTTCCTCAAGGCCCCGAACGAGCAGGTCGTGGAGCTACCAGGCGGCCTGAAGATCATGATTCAGGCGCTGACCAGCCCGACCGACGGCCCGATCGGCGACTCGTCGCTCTGGGTCGAGTACGACGGCGTGCGGCTGCTCAACCAGAACGACGCCCGCCCGACCGACCTGAGCGTGTTCGCCGAGCTGGGCCACGTGCACGCGCACATGCTCCAGTTCTCCGGCGCGATCTGGTACCCGATGGTCTACGAGCTGCCGCAGGCGGCGAAGACCGCGTTCGGCAAGCAGAAGCGGGACCGGCAGTTCGACCGCACCTGGCGCTACATCGACGACCTGAAGGCCGACCACGTCTTCCCGATCGCCGGCCCGCCGTGCTTCCTCGACGACGAGCTGTGGCAGTTCAACGACATCTTCGGCGACGAGGGCAACATCTTCCCCGACCAGTCGGTGTTCCTGGCCGAGTATGCCAAGGTCGGCGGCACCAACGGCATCGTGCTGCTGCCGGGCAGCGTCTCGGAGGTCACCACCGAGGGCGCGACCACCACGCACCCGGTGCCGGTGGAGGAGTTCTTCGCGAACAAGGTCGCCCACCTGGAGGAGATGCGGGAGCGCAAGCGCGGCGTCATCGAGGCGGAGAAGGCGTCCTGGCGGCACCCCGAGGTGGACGTGCTGGGTGAGATGAAGCGCCGGATCGAGCCGCTGCTGGACGAGTCGATCTACCTGGCCAAGGGCGTCGGCGGGCCGGTCCGCTTCGACCTGGTCGGCTACGACGGCGCCGAGGTCGAATCCATCGTGGTGGACTTCCCGGGCAAGGAGGTCCGGCCGTACGCGGACGAGAAGGTCCGCTACCGGTTCCGGACCGAGCGGGCGCTGATCGAGCACCTGCTGCACATCGGCGAGGTGGACTGGGTCAACTCCCTCTTCCTGTCCTGCCGTTTCTCCGCGGCCCGCATCGGCCAGTACAACGAGTTCGTCTACGCCTTCTTCAAGTGCCTGTCCGAGGAACGCCTCCAGTACGCCGAGGGCTGGTACGACGAGCACGAGCGGGCGGTCGACGCCGAGGACATCACGCTCGACGGCTGGGTGGTGCAGCGGCGCTGCCCGCACCTGAAGGCGGACCTGAGCCGGTTCGGCATCGTCGACGGCGACCAGCTCACCTGCCAGCTGCACGGCTGGAAGTTCGACCTGGCCAGCGGGCGCTGCCTGACCAGTGTCGGGCACAAGATCCGCGCGCACCGCGCCGACGCGGAGACCCCGGCGCCGGCCGGGGAAGCGGCCGTCTGACGAGTTCCGCCCCGTCCGCCGCCCTCGGCACGCGACCATCGGTCGGGAGGGGGCGGCGTGACGGGTGCGGACAGGGAACCGGCGTACCGGTTCGGGCGTGGCAACGAGATGGCGCGCGACGCCTCCCGGGTGGAGGCGTTCAGCGACGCTGTCATCGCCATCGTGCTCACCCTGATGGCCGTCGAGCTGCTGTCGTTCGACCCGGACACGCCGCAGGACGACGGTCTGCCGGCCGCGCTGCTGCACGAGTGGCGCGCCTACCTGGCGTACGTGATCACGTTCGCCATCGTCGGCCAGGTCTGGCTGACCCACCACAACATGTGGCGTTACGTCCGCCGGGTCGACCAGATGCTGCTGGTGCTGAACCTGCTGCTGCTGATGTTCGTGGCGGCGATCCCGTTCACCGCCGACCTGCTCGCGGACAACCTGCGCGGCACCGTCGGTGACCAGCGGCTGACCGCCGCGCTGTACGCGGGCGTGGTGCTCGGTGAGGCGCTGTTCTTCAACCTGAGCTGGTGGTGGGCGCGCCGCCGCGGGCTGCTGCAACCGGGCCTGGACCCGAGGCTGGCGCGGGCGGTGGCCCGCCGGTTCCGCCTCGGTCCGCTGCTCTACCTGGTCGCGTTCGCGATCGTGTTCGTCGACCCGGTGCTGAGCCTGCTGGCGTACCTGCTGCTTGTCGGCGTCTACCTGGTGCGCGGCCCGGGCGACCTCCCGCCCGCCGGTCAGGAGGCGCCCGAGACGCCGTGAGGACTCAGCCCAGGTCGGCGAGGATGCGGCGGGCGGCGTTGTGCCCGGCCGCGCCGATCACGCTGCCCGCCGGGTGGCAGCCGGCGCTGCCCGCGTACACCCCGTCCACCCCCGTCGCGTACGGCATCCGGTCGGTGAACGACACAGTGTTGTCGACGTGGTGGATGTGCCCGCCGGTGATCCCGAAATGCGCCTCGATGCCGGGCGGCGGCAGCGGCACCGCGTCCGCGACCAGGTCACCGGCGCCCGGGGCGTACCGCTCGCAGATCGCGATCAGCCGCTCCACGTAGCCGGGCAGCGCCGCCTCCCAGGTGGTGCCGGCCAGCTCGTAGGGGACCGACTGCACGAACAACGCCGACGAGTGGTGCCCCGCCTCGTCGGACAGCGACGGGTCGACAGTGGTGTGCAGGTACCACTCGATCGTCGGCTCCTCCGGTAGCCGCCCGGCCCGCACGTCCGCCCACATGCCGCGCAGCGCCGCCATCGGCGACTCGCCGCCGTCGCCGACGAGCGAGGCCGAGCCGGGCAGCAGGTGGATGGTCGACCCGAACGGGCTCGGCGCGTCGGCCGGCAGGCAGGAGAAGCGCGGCAGCCCGGTCAGCGCCAGGTTGAGCTTGAGCGTGGTGCCGGGGCGGCGGACCGCCGCCATCCGCGCGCCCAGCTCCGCCGGGAGCGCGCCGTCGGGCAGCAGCCCCATCAGCCGGTACGGGTCACAGGCGCCGAGCACCACAGGGGCGTCCACCTCCCGCCCGTCGGCGAGCGTCACCCCGGCGGCGGCGCCTCCGGCCAGCCGGATTGCGGTGACCGGCGCGTCGGCCACGATCCGCGCCCCGGCGCGCACGGCGGCCTCGGCGAACGTGCGGGACACCGTACCCATGCCGCCCCGGGTGATCATCCAGGTGCCGTCCGCGCCTGGTAGCCGGCACATGTTGTGCACCAGGAAGTTGTGCCCGGTGCCGGGGTCGTCCGGGCCGGCGTTCAGCCCGGACAGGCCGTCGGTGACCGCGTACATGCTGACCAGCAGCTCGGAGCGGAAGTCGAAGCGGGCCAGGTGGTCGGCCACCGAGCCGCGTACCAGGTCGACGAAGACCTGCCGCAACGCGGGCCGCACGTAGCGCTCGGCGGTCTCCTCGACCGGCAGCGGCTCGGCCAGCCACGCCGGGGCGAGATCCTCCCGCAGCTGGGCCAGCTCGGCGTGGAGCGCGTCGTCGGCGGCGACGTCGGCGGGGGAGAACATCTCCGCGAGCTGCCGCCGGCTCGCCGCCACGTCGCTGCCGGCCAGCAGGTACGGCGAACCGAGCCCGCCCGGCGTGGGCAGGAAGTAGTGCGGGTCGCGGCGCAGCACCGGGATGGTCACGTCGAGCGTGGCCAGCAGCTCCGGCGGCATCAGCCCGAGCAGGTACGACCCGGTGGAGTGACGCAGCCCCGGCACCTTCGGGAACGGGTTCTCGGTGCGGGTCGCCCCGCCGATCACGCCGGACGCCTCCAGCACCAGCACGTCCAGGCCGGCGCGGGCCAGCAGGATCGCCGAGACCAGGCCGTTGTGCCCGGCGCCGACCACCACGACGTCGGCGCGGGACGGCAGCTCACTCGCGTCGCTCATGGGCCGGAGCGTAGCGGCGGGCGAGCTATTGCGGGAGGGTTCGCCCTGGGGCGCTACCGTTCCGGGCATGTCCCCGGCTGTCCAGATCGCGCTCGCGGTGGCGCTCGTCGTGGTGGTGCTCCTTCTCCTGCTCGTGCTGCGGCGCGACCGTCCCCGGGACCTGGTCGCCCCGGATCGCCCGGCCGGCGACGGGCAGGCCGAGGTGCTCCGGCTGGCCCGCGCGGGGCGTACCGTCGAGGCGGTCAAGGTGCTGCGCGAGCAGACCGGGCTGTCGCTGCTGGACGCGAAGCGGGCGGTGGACGCGCTGACGGCCGGTGGAACCTGGTCGCCCGGCCCTCCGGCCCCCGGAAAGGGCGTCGACGAGGCGGTGCGGGCCGAGGCCGCGCGGCTGCTGTACCAGGGGAAGAAGATCCAGGCGATCAAGGTGGTGCGGGAGCACACGCACATGTCGCTCGCCGACGCCAAGCGGTACGTCGAGGGCCTCTGACGCCGGACGGCCGTCACCGGGCGTTCACTCTATAGTGGCGGTGGTCGATGCATTTCTCGTCCTACCGTCGACGGGACACCCACCGCCTCCGGGAAGGTCACCCCCGATGGATCGTCGTACCGTCCTGCGTGCCACAGCCGTCGGTGGCGCCGCCGCCTTCGCCGGTGGTCTCTGGGCCGCCGCTGCCGCCCCGGCCCAGCCCGCCCAGCCCGGTCCCGGCCCGTACGGCGACCTGCTGGCCGCCGACGCCAACGCCCTCCAGTTGCCGGCCGGCTTCACCAGCCGGGTGATCGCGCGGTCCGGGCAGCGGGTCGCCGGCACCTCGTACACCTGGCACCCGGCGCCCGACGGCGGCGCCTGCTTCCCGGCCGGCGACGGCTGGATCTACGTCTCCAACTCGGAGGTGCCGCTCGTCGGCGGCGCCTCGGCGGTGCGGTTCGCCGCCGACGGCGCGATCGCCGCCGCGTACCGGATCCTCGGCGGCACGAACGTCAACTGCGCGGGCGGGCCGACCCCGTGGGGGACGTGGCTGTCCTGCGAGGAGGTGCCGCTGGGGCGGGTCTTCGAGACCTGGCCCGAGGGCGGCCGGTCCGGCGAGGAGCGGACCCGGATGGGCCGCTTCAAGCACGAGGCGGCGGCCTGCGACCCGCAGCGGCGGGTGGTCTACCTGACCGAGGACGAGGGCGACGGCTGCTTCTACCGGTTCGTCCCGGACACCTGGGGTGACCTGCGCACCGGCAAGGTGCAGGTGCTGTGCGCCCCGGACGGCCAGGTGACCGGCCCGGTGACCTGGCGGGACCTGCCGGACCGCGACGGATTCCCGGTGCCCACCCGCTACCAGGTGGGCGCGGCGCAGACGTTCGACGGCGGCGAGGGCTGCTGGTACGCCGACGACACCTGCTGGTTCACCACCAAGGGGGACAACCGGGTGTGGGCGTACGACGCGGTGAACGAGCGGCTCGACCTCGCGTACGACGACTCGCTGGTGCCGGCCGGTGCCGCGCCGCTGACCGGCGTCGACAACATCACCGGTACCGCCGGCGGTGACCTCTACGTGGCCGAGGACGGCGGCAACATGGAGATCAACGTGATCACCCCGGCCGGTGTGGTGGCACCGTTCCTGCGGCTGCTCGGGCAGCCCGAGTCGGAGATCACCGGGCCGGCGTTCTCGCCGGACGGCAGCCGGCTCTACTTCTCCTCGCAGCGCGGCACCAGCGGCGCCCGGGCCGGGACCGGCGGCATCACGTACGAGGTGCGCGGCCCGTTCCGGCGCTGACCTCCCGCCGTCAGGCGCGGGCCGCCTCCCGGGTGGCCCGCCACCGGCTCGCCGCCAGCGTGGCCGAGTAGCCGGACAGCACGATCACGTGGAACAGGTACAGCCAGAGCAGCACCGCCACGCCGCCGCCGATCTCGTCGAACCCGCCGAACGGCACGCCCAGGTCCAGCGGCAGCGAGCAGAACAGCACGAAGCCGTGCACGAAGCCGGACAGGTTCGCCGCCGTGAACGAGCCCAGGGCCACTGTGGCGAGCCAGTCCGGCGAGGCCGGGCCGACCACCCGGAACACCCAGATCAGCACCGGCGTGAGCACCAGCCACACCGCGAGGAACGACAGCACCACGCCGAGCGCGCCGATCCAGCCGCCCTGGCGTACCAGCCGGGTGGTCATCGGCAGCCCGAGCAGGATCGACAGCAGCAGCACCGGGGCCGGCGCCAGCAGCGGGAGCAGCAGCAGGCGCCCCCGCCAGCCGACCAGCGCGCCGGACTCGGCGCGCGGCTCGGCCACCGAGACGAAGGCGCGGCGCAGTCCTTCCCCGTAGAGCGAGGCCGGCAGCAGCGACGCCAGCGCCAGCAGCGGGGTCAGCCCCAGCCCGGCCTCGACGAGTGCGGCCGCCGCCCGGTGGGCGCCGATCTCGGTGGGCAGCGTGTCGATCGCGTACCCGGTCAGCCGCCGCACCCGGTCCGCCCCGGCGAGCAGCCCGGTCAGCCAGATCGCCAGCAGCGCCACCGGCACCACGGCGATCGCGCCGTAGAAGGTGATCGCGGCGGCGTGCAGCGACAGGTCCCGGCCGCGGACCGGCCGGAACGCCGCAGCCGTGATCCGCTTGGTCCGCTCCCACCCGTCGCCCATCGCCCTCTCGTTCCCCGTATGCCACCGCGCCACGCATTACGATCCGGCGGCATGACGATCGCCACGACCGACCGGCTGGTGCTCCGCGACTGGACCGAGTCGCCGGACGACCTGGCCCGGATCTACGACATCTACTCACGGGACGAGGTGATGCGCTGGCTGGGCGGCGGCAAGGGGCGGATGACCGACCCGTCCGAGGCGCGCGAGCGGGTCCGGATGTGGCACGAACGCTGGGCGCCGTACGACGGTCGCTGGGGCCTGTGGGCGATCGAGCCGCGCGACGGCGGACCGGTGGCGGGGAGCATCCTGCTCAAGCCGCTGCCGGGACGCGACGGCGTCACGCTGACCGACGACATCGAGGTCGGCTGGCACCTGCACCCCGACGCCCAGGGCAACGGCTACGCCACCGAGGCGGCCCGCTCGGTGCTGGAACGCGAGTTCGCCACCGGCACCCCGAGGGTGTACGCGGTGGTGATGGCCGGGAACGACCCGTCGATGGCGGTGGCCCGGCGCCTCGGCATGACGCACGTGGGCGTGCGCACCGACTGGTACGGCGGTGCCGAGGTTGAAACGTTCGTCCTGGAACGTCCGGCCTGAGCCGTGCCGTTGGCAGTTCGCCCTCGGCCTCCTACGGTGGTGGGGACACGGGGGAGGCACGGATGGTCGACGGTGGCGACGCAGCGCGCTGGCTGCACCTCCACGCCGCCCGGGGCGGTCCGGACGACCTGTCGCTCCTGGTGAACCGGGTCGCGCCCGCCATCGGGGCCACCGACATCGTGATCTACCTGGCCGACTACACGCAGTCCTCGCTCGTACCCCTGGTCGGCGCGGGCGCGCCCCGGGACGAACTCACGATCGAGACGACGCTGGCCGGCCGGGCGTTCACCGGCCTCCAGGTGCAGCGCGCTCCCGACCGCCCGGACCGGCTCTGGGTGCCCCTGCTGCTCGGCTGCGAACGGCTGGGGGCACTGGAGATCGTGTCGTCGCGCGCCGGCGACCCCGCGCTGGACCGGCCGGCCTGGGAGGTTGCGGTCGCCGTCGCTCAGGTCCTGGTGAACCGCCGGCTCTACGGCGACGTCGTGGAACGGATCCGCCGCCGCCTGCCGATGCAGGTCGCCGCCGAGACCGTGTGGGGGCTGCTGCCGCCGCTGACCTTCGCAACGGACGAGCTGGTGATCACCGCCATCCTCGAACCGTGTTACGACGTCGGCGGGGACATCTTCGACTACGCGCTCAACGGTGACGTGCTCAGCGTCGGGCTCTTCGACACCTGTGGGCACGGGATCAAGGCGAGCGCGATGGCCTCGCTCGTGGTCAGCGCGTACCGCAACGCCCGGCGTACCGGTCTCGACCTGGTCGACACGGCGATCAGCATCGACAGGTGGGTCCGCTCCGAACACCCCGGCCTGTTCGCGACCGCGCTGCTCGCCGAACTCGACCGGCGGACCGGCGTGCTGCGGACCATCAACGCCGGCCACCCCGGCGCCATGCTGCTGCGGGACGGCAAGGCCGTCCGGGCACTGCCCGGACCGACCGCGCTGCCGCTCGGGCTGGGCAACCTGTCGACGCGGCGCCCGCGGGCGCACGAGGAGGCGCTGCACCCGGGTGACCGCATCCTCGCCTACACCGACGGCATCACCGACGCCCGGGGCGACGACGGGGAACGGTTCGGGCTGGACCGGCTCGTCGACTTCGTCGAGCGTGCCCTCAACGAGCGGCTGCCCAGCCCGGAGACGATGCGCCGGCTTGTGCGCGCCGTCCTCGCCTACCAGCAGGACCAGCTCGACGACGACGCCACCGCGCTGTTCCTGGAGTGGCAGCCCTCGCACCTGCCGTTGGAGCACCTGGAGCACCTCACCGCGCCAGACGGGACGATCGCGTCCCCGTAGCCTCATCCCGCAGCGACAGCCCCGCCTGACCGTTCGGCGGAGATCGCCGGGCGTGGGCGCGGTTTACCGTACGTCGTGCTGATCGAGTTCGAGGCCGCGCCCGAGCGGGGGCCGTTCACCGTGGCGTGGCGCCGGCTCCTGCGGGGCGTGGTCCTGCCCTATCGATGGGTGGGCGGCACGCTGGCGCTGCTGTCGGTCTTCACGCTCGTCGTGGAGCCCCGCCTCGTCGCCGCTGCGCTGGCGGGTGGGGCCGTGCTCTGCTGGTTCCTCGCCCCGGCCGTGATGCTGCACCGTGCGGTGGGGGCGGCCTGGCAGTGGGGCTCCGTTGCGGCCCGCTGGAACCTCTCGGACGAGGGGTTGCGGTGCGAGAGCCCGGAGGGCCACACGCTGGTGTGGTGGTCCGCCGTGTCCGCCGTCGAACAGGTCCACGGCCAGTTGCTGGTGCGACTGTCGGGAGGGCGAGCGCTGATCGTGCCCTTGGCAGAACTCACGCCGCAGCAGAGACAGGACGTTCTCGCCTTCCTCCACGACCGGACCTTGCTCGTCTGAGCGCGTCGGTTCGCCACCGGGACGCACCATCTGTGCGAGCGACGGCACGAGAACGGGTGAAGCTCGACTCCGAGCATCCGGCTCGGCCTGGTCGAGGAGAAAGGGTGTCTTCGGTGAGCGGAGGCACGTCGAGTGACGCGGAGCGGAGTCCCGTCCTGCCCGGCACGGCTGCCGTCCCGGCCGGCGAACTCGCACGCCGCCAAGGTGCCGAGCCGGTCACCAGCCTCGACGATCTGGCTCGTCCGGACCTGATCGGGTCGGACGAGGAACTGGAGGTTCTCCTTGCCGACCTCGACGCCTCGCGGCATCGGGACCGGCCTGACCGCGACTCGTCCGGTAGGTCGTTGGATCTTCTGGGGTGCCTTGACCAGCCCTGGACGGCCGCGGCGGCACTCGACCTGCTGCCGGAGAACAACGGCCCGAGGATCGAGGTGCTGCGCGGCTGTGTGATCGTCACGCCGGGCAGCGGCGTCGACCGGCGTACGGCGCATCTCCATCTCGCGTACCTGATCGGGAGGGCGGCGCGGGCCGCCGGCCGGTGGGGCTGCCGGTCCGTCAACCTGGTCTCCGCTGACGACCTGTTCATTCCCGATCTGGCGGTGCTGCGACACCCGGCCGGTGGTCTCCGCGCCGTCACAATCGAGGACGCGCTGCTGGTGGGGGAGATCGCGCCGTCAGGCGTGATCGACAGGCCGCGGGAGTACGCGACCGCCGGTGTGCCGTACTTCCTCCGGGTCGACCTGCGTAACCGGGTGCCGGCGCTTGCCCTCTACGAACTGGTCGACGGCGAGTACCGGCCGCTTGCGGCCGCGGCCGCCGGTACGACGTTCGTGATGCGGCAGCCGTTCGAGTTCAGCGTCGACCCGGCCGACCTGCTCGACGAGGAGGCGCCGCAGGCGTGATCGACACCAGTTCGCCGAAGTGGTGGCATCGCGGCGCCTGGGATGCCGCCACCTCGGCGAAGTGGAGTCGATCATGTCGCCGGGCACTCCGGGACGAACCGGGGTGAGGCGCTGGGGAACAATGGTCCGGTGACCACTCCCCGAGATCTCGTGCTGCTCGGCTCGACCGGCTCGATCGGCACCCAGGCCATCGACATCGTCAAGCGCAACCCGGACCGCTTCCGGGTGGTGGCCCTCGGCGCGGGTGGCGGCAACGTGGAGTTGCTCGCCGCGCAGGCGCTGGAGCTGGGCGTGGAGGCGGTCGGTGTGGCCCGCGCGTCCGCCGCGCAGGATCTTCAGCTCGCGTTCTACGCCGAGGCGAGCCGGCGCGGCTGGGCCACCGGCGACTTCAAGCTGCCGAAGATCGTGGCCGGGCCGGACGCGATGACCGAGCTGGCGCAGTGGCCGTGTGACGTGGTGCTCAACGGCGTTGTCGGCTCGCTGGGCCTGCCGCCGACGCTGGCCGCGCTGCACGCCGGTCGTACCCTCGCCCTCGCCAACAAGGAGTCCCTCGTCGCCGGCGGCCCGCTGGTCAAGGCCGCCGTCTCGCGACCGGGGCAGATCATCCCGGTGGACTCCGAGCACTCGGCGCTGGCGCAGTGCCTGCGCGGCGGCGCCCGGGGCGAGGTACGGCGGCTGGTGGTCACCGCCAGCGGCGGCCCGTTCCGGGGGCGGCGGCGTGACGAGCTGACCGCCGTGACGCCGGAGCAGGCGCTGGCACACCCGACCTGGAACATGGGCCCGGTCGTCACGATCAACTCCGCCACGATGGTCAACAAGGCGCTGGAGGTGATCGAGGCGCACGAGTTGTTCGACGTGCCGTACGCCGACATCGAGGTGATGGTCCACCCGCAGTCGGTGATCCACTCGATGGTCGAGTTCACCGACGGCTCCACCCTGGCCCAGGCCAGCCCGCCGGACATGAGGCTGCCCATCGCGCTCGGTATCGGCTGGCCGGACCGCGTGCCCGGCGCCGCCGCGGCTGTCGACTGGACCACTGCCCACACCTGGGAGTTCTTCCCGCTCGACGACGCGGCGTTCCCGGCTGTCGCGCTGGCCAAGGCGGCGGGCGAGGCCGGGCGCTGCCGCCCGGCGATCTACAACGCGGCGAACGAGGAGTGCGTGGCCGCGTTCGTCGCGGGCCGGCTGCCGTTCCTCGGCATCGTCGACACCCTCCAGCGGGTGCTGGAGGACGCACCCGATTTCGACGAACCAGGTACCGTCGAGGACGTGCTCGCCGCCGAGTCGTGGGCACGGGCGCACGCCCAGGAGATCATCGTCGGGTCGGTGGAAGGAGCTCGATGAGCTATCTGCTCGGGGTGGTGCTGTTCGCCCTGGCGATCCTCATCTCGGTGAGCCTGCACGAGGCGGGGCACATGCTGACCGCCAAGGCGTTCGGGATGAAGGTCACCCGCTACTTCGTCGGCTTCGGCCCGACCCTGTGGTCGTTCAAGCGGGGCGAGACCGAGTACGGCGTCAAGGGCATCCCGCTCGGCGGCTTCTGCAAGATCGTCGGAATGACGCCGCAGGACGACGACGTCGAGCCGGGGGACGAGAAGCGCGCCATGTGGCGCTACCCGGTGTGGAAGCGGACGATCGTGATGTCCGCGGGCTCGATCACCCACTTCGCCCTGGCCCTGATCGCGCTCTGGATCATCGCGGTGTCGGTGGGGCTGCCGAATCCGAAGTTCCCCAGCACCGAGGCCGGCTTCCGGGCCGAGCCGGCGGTGATCGCCATCGCGCCGTGCGTGGTGGTGGAGAACGCGGCCCGCGCCTGCGAGTCCGGCGACCCGGCCAGCCCGGCCGAGAAGGCCCAGCTCAAGGACGGCGACCGGATCACCGCGGTGAACGGCAAGCCGGTCTCGACCTGGGGCGACATGCTCGACGTGGTCCGGGCCACTCCGCCCGGCACGGCCACCGTCGCCTTCGTGCGCGACGGCAAGCCGGACGAGGCGCGGGTCGACCTGGCCTCGGTGCAGCGTCCGCCGCTGGACGACCCGAAGGGCGCCGCCTCGGCGGTCTCCGCGCTCGGCGTGGCGCTCTCGCCCACCACCCCGACCCGGGTCGAGTACGGCCCGGTCGCCGCGTTCGGCGCCACCGCCGACTTCACCGGCACGATGGCCGTGCAGACCGCGCACGCCATGCAGCGCATCCCGCAGAAGGTGCCGGCGTTGTGGAACGCGATCACCGGCGGCGAGCGCGACGTGGACACCCCGATCAGCGTGGTCGGCGCCAGCCGGCTCGGCGGCGAGGCCGTGGAGAACAACGCCTGGCTGGTGTTCTTCATGCTGTTCGTGTCGCTGAACTTCTTCATCGGCGTGTTCAACCTGCTGCCGCTGCTCCCGCTGGACGGCGGCCACATCGCCATCGCCTGGTTCGAACGGGCGCGGTCCTGGCTCTACGCGCGCATCGGCCGTGCCGATCCGGGGCGCGTCGACTACCTCAAACTCATGCCGTTCACGTACGCGGTGATCCTGATCGGTGGCGCGTTCACGCTGCTGACGGTCACCGCCGATGTCATCAACCCCATCACGCTCTTCTCAAGGTGAGTGCCTGAAGTGACCGCTGTCAGTCTCGGTATGCCCCCCGTACCGCCGCCGCCGCTGGCCCCGCGCCGGGCCAGCCGCCAGATCATGGTCGGTTCGGTGCCGGTCGGTGGTGGCGCGCCGGTCTCGGTGCAGTCCATGACCACCACCCTCACCGCCGACGTCAACGCCACGCTTCAGCAGATCGCCGAGCTGACCGCGTCCGGCTGCCAGATCGTCCGGGTCGCCGTGCCGTCGCAGGACGACGTGGAGGCGCTGCCGGCGATCGCCAAGAAGTCGCAGATCCCGGTGATCGCCGACATCCACTTCCAGCCGAAGTACGTCTTCGCGGCGATCGACGCCGGCTGTGCCGCGGTGCGGGTGAACCCGGGCAACATCCGGCAGTTCGACGACAAGGTCAAGGAGATCGCGCGGGCCGCCGGCGACGCGGGCGTGCCGATCCGGATCGGCGTGAACGCGGGCTCGCTGGACAAGCGCCTGCTGGCCAAGTACGGCAAGGCCACCGCCGAGGCGCTGGTGGAGTCGGCGCTGTGGGAGTGCTCGCTGTTCGAGGAGCACGGCTTCCGGGACATCAAGATCTCGGTGAAGCACAACGACCCGGTGGTGATGATCCGCGCCTACCGGCTGCTGGCCGAGAAGTGCGACTACCCGCTGCACCTCGGCGTCACCGAGGCGGGCCCGGCGTTCCAGGGGACGATCAAGTCGGCGGTGGCGTTCGGCGCGCTGCTGGCCGAGGGGATCGGCGACACCATCCGGGTCTCGCTGTCCGCCCCGCCGGTCGAGGAGATCAAGGTCGGCAACGCGATCCTGGAGTCGCTGGGCCTGCGCGAGCGTGGCCTGGAGATCGTCTCCTGCCCGTCCTGCGGCCGGGCGCAGGTCGACGTCTACAAGCTGGCCGAGGAGGTCACCGCCGGGCTGGAGGGCCTGCCGGTGCCGCTGCGCGTCGCGGTCATGGGTTGCGTGGTGAACGGTCCGGGTGAGGCCCGCGAGGCCGACCTGGGTGTGGCCTCGGGCAACGGCAAGGGCCAGATCTTCGTCAAGGGCAAGGTCGTCAAGACCGTGCCGGAGGCGCAGATCGTGGAAACGCTGATCGAGGAGGCGCTGCGGATCGCCGACGAGATGGGCGCCGAGATCCCCGAGGAGCTGCGCGACCTGGTGCCGGGCGGTGCCACCGTCACCGTGCACTGATCCACTTCCGCGTTGTCGTGCGGCCGTCCCCGGCAGGGGGCGGTCGCACGCGGCGTCTCAGGGCCGGGGCACGGCGGCGAAGGGGGAGAGGGTGAACCAGCCGGGCGCGGCGCGCCGCAGCGCCTCCGGCCCGGTCACCTCCACCGCGCCGCCGCGCAGCGCCACGGCCCACTCCAGGTCGCCCATCCAGACCTGGACCAGGGCGCGCAGGTCCGCCGTGACGGTCACCGTCACGGCGTGCCCCGGGTCGATGTCGCAGACGTCGGCTTCGCCCCCGGCGATCACCATCCACCAGTCGCGCTGCGCCGTGGGCACGTCCCGGAAGCGGAACCGCACGACGGTACGCCCCGGCGGGACCGCGTCGTGGTCGACGTGCCGGTGCATGTCCCACAGCAGCAGCTTCGGGTCCAGGTCGGCGTCGCCCAGTTCGCCGATCCAGCGCACGCCCCAGGCACCGAGTGCCTCCAGCACGGGCCGCAGCTCGCGCCCGGCGGCGGTCGGGACGTAGCGCACGTCGACGCCGTCGACCCGCCGCTCCACCACCCCGGCGCGGACGAGCTGGTGCAGCCGGCGGGACAGCAGCGTGGGTGACATCCGGGGCAGGCCCCGGCGCAGCTCGTTGAAGCGTTCCGAGCCGCTGACCAACTCCCGGACCACGAGCAGCGTCCACCGCTCGTCGAGCAGTTCCATGGCCTTCGCCACGGGGCAGAACTGGTGGTAGGAGGCCCCCATGGCGGGCACGCTACGCCCGGCCCGGCGGCCCGGCCAGCGGCCTGTCGGGAGCGGTACAGATCTCGTACTGGGGGCCGGGTCGTCCGCTGCCTAGCGTCCTGTGCAGGGACGACTGTGAGGAGCGACAGATGATCGAGGAACGGGAACAGGACGCCGCGGTGAAGGCCCGGCACCGCGCGATGTGGGCGATGGGCGACTACGCCGCCGTGGCCGCGCAGGTGATCCCGGAGCTGGGGGCGACGCTGGTCCGGGCCGCCGGGGTGGCGCCGGGCATGCGGGTGCTGGACGTGGCGGCCGGGACCGGCAACGCGGCTCTGCCGGCGGCCCGGGCCGGTGCGGAGGTGGTGGCGGGCGACCTCACCCCGGAGTTGCTGGCGATCGGGCGGGCGGAGGCTGAGCGGGAGGGCTTGGCGCTGACCTGGGAGGAGGCGGACGCGGAGGCGCTGCCGTACGCGGACGGCGCGTTCGACGCGGTGCTGTCCTGTGTGGGTGTGATGTTCGCGCCCCGGCACCGGGCCGCCGCCGACGAGGTGCTGCGGGTGTGCCGGCCGGGCGGGACGATCGGCCTGGTCAACTGGACCCCGGAGGGCTTCGTGGGCCAGTTGTTCGCGGCCATGCGGCCGTTCGCGCCGCCACCGCCGCCGGGCGCGCAGCCGCCCCCGCTCTGGGGCGACGAGGACCATGTCCGGGAGTTGTTCGGCGACCGTGTCGACGCGCTCCGGCTGGGGCGCGACGACGTGGTGGTGAACCGGTTCGCCACGCCGGAACAGTTCCGGGACTTCTTCGCCACCCACTACGGGCCCACAGTGGCGGTCTACCGGGCGAACGCGGGCGATCCGGAGCGTACGGCGGGGCTCGACCGCGCGCTGACCGACCTGGCGGCCCGGCACCTGG
Organism: Micromonospora sp. ATLC20; assembly: GCF_057196585.1. Taxonomy (NCBI): domain Bacteria; kingdom Bacillati; phylum Actinomycetota; class Actinomycetes; order Micromonosporales; family Micromonosporaceae; genus Micromonospora; species Micromonospora sp. ATLC20. Next base: position 8,363 of record NZ_JBXUOV010000085.1, on the reverse strand, counting down.
ACGGCGGCGTGATGCGCTGGGAGTACCTGCTCGTCACCGCTCGCCGCGCCTGACGGCACGCCGGTCGTCGTCCGGCCGGCGTGCCGTCGCGGCGGCGGTGCTCACTCGGACTCGGCGAGGATGGCGTAGAGCTTGCGCCGGGTCTCGTCGAGCACCTGGGCGGCCCGGGCGCGCTGGTCGTCGGTGCCGGTGGTCATGACCTGCCGCAGCGCCTGCATGGCCTGCGCTCCGGCGTCGCGGATGTCGTGCCAGCTGTTGACTGTCTGCTCGGCGAACTCCGCCCAGGGCGGGGTCTGCGCCGCGTCGGCCGCCTCGGCCTGCCCCGCCTCGGTCAGCGCGAACCGCTTGCGCCCGCCCTCGGAGTCGGCGGCCGTGGCGATGACGCCCTCGTCCTCCAGCAGTTGCAGTGTCGGGTAGATCGAGCCGGGGCTGGGCCGCCAGGCCCCGCCGGTGCGGGAGTCGATCTCCTGGATCATCTCGTAGCCGTGCATCGGCCGCTCGGTGAGCAGGGCCAGCACGGCGCCGCGGACGTTCGGCCGCCGTCCGCGTCCCCGGCCGCCGCGCCCTCGCCCGCGACCGTGCGGTCCGGGGGAGAAGGGCGGCGGACCCGGGGGTACGGGCGGGAAGCCGAAGCCGCCGTGGCGGCGCATCTCGTCGTGCATGGCGTGCATGCGTCGATGGAAGCCCATCGGTGTTCTCCTTCTGTAGTCGCATCACTGATGCATCAACGATATATCGGCAATGCATCGCCGACAAGACGTCGCGAAAACCGGACTGAAAACCGTACGTACGTATTGTTAGGCTGCCGGTGTGCGCCTGCTTCCCGAACCGGGCCCGTCCCGGACCCTCGCCCTCTCCACGCTCGTCAACACCGTCGGGCGGGGCACCTGGCTCACCGCCAGCGCGCTGTTCCTCACCCGGTCGGTCGGGCTCACGGTGGCCCAGGTCGGCGTGGCGCTCACGCTCACCGCGCTGGTCAGCCTGGTGGCGAGCACCCCGATGGGCTATCTCGCCGACCGCCTCGGCCCGCGCGGGCTCCAGATGGCCGCGCTGCTCGCCTCGGCCGCGTGCACGACCGCCCTGGTCTCGGTGCGCTCGTTCACCGGCTTCCTGGTCGTCGGCATGCTGATGGCGGTCGCGGACGCGGGCACCCGGGGCGCCCGCGGGGCGCTGATTGCCGGCGCCGTACCGCCCGACCAGCGGGTCCGCACCCGCGCCTACCTGCGCGCCGTCACCAACGTCGGGATCTCGGTGGGCACCGTGCTGGCCGGGTTCGCGCTCGCCGCCGACACCCGCAGCGCGTACGTCACGCTGATCCTGCTCGACGCCGCCACGTACGTGCTGGCGGCGGCGGTGCTGCTGCGGCTCCCGCCGGTGCCGCCGATGCCCGCCCCGGCGCACGGGCCACGGCTGATCGCGCTACGGGACCGCCCGTTCCTCGCCTTCACCGTGCTGGACGGGCTCATGTCCATGCACTTCTCGCTGATCAACATCGCCCTGCCGCTGTGGATCGCCGGGCACACCAGCGCACCGAACTGGCTGATCTCCGTCTGCCTGCTCGTCAACACGGTGGTGGTGATCCTGTTCCAGGTCCGCGCCTCGCGGGGCACCGAAGACCTGACCGGCGCGGGCCGGGCCGCCCGCCGGGCCGGTGTCCTGCTCGCCGCCGCCTGCGCGCTGTTCGCCGCGGGTGGCGGCGTCCCGGTGGCGGTTGCGGTGCCGCTGCTGCTGGCCGGCGCGCTGGTGCACGTCGTGGGCGAGCTGTGGCACGCCGCGGCCGGCTGGGGCATCTCCTTCGGCCTGGCTCCGGCGCACGCGCACGGGCAGTACCAGGGCGCGTACGGGATGGGCATGCAACTCGGCTCGATGGTCGCCCCGGTGGTGGTGACCACGCTCGCGATCGGCTGGGGCGTACCCGGCTGGCTGGTGCTCGGCGTGGTGTTCCTGCTGCTCGGCGCGTTGGTGCCGCCTGTGGTGCGGTGGGCCGCCCGGACCCGGCCGCCCGCGCCCGAACCGGTGCCGGCGGCGGCCGGCTGAGGGCCGTGCGGCAGGTGCCCGGTCGGCCCGCGCGCGCCGGGGTGGATCTGGCAGGCTGGTAGTCGTGCTCACGGTGCCGGTACGCCAACTCGGGGAGTCGGAGCGCCGCGCGGTCGAGCGGCTGCTCGACCTCGACCCGTACGCCGGCGCGCAGGTCGCCGAGCGGGTGGCGGCACGCGGTCTGGCCTGGTGGCGGGCCGAGGCGCGGATCCTCGGGTACGGCTCCCGCCGGCACCTGGAGTCGATCTGCTGGCTGGGCGGCAATCTGACCCCGGTGCTCGCGTCCGAGTCGGCGGTGACCGCGTTCGCCGACCAGTTGAGCGCCGAGGAGCGGCTCTGTTCCTCGATCGTGGGCCGGGCCGACGCGGTGCTCGGGCTCTGGGACCGCCTCTCCGCGCACTGGGGGCCGGCTCGGGACGTACGCCCGAACCAGCCGTTGCTGGCGACGGACGCGCTGCCCGCCGTGGCGCCCGACCCGCACGTGCGGCGGGTGCGCGGTAACGAGGTCGACCGGCTGTTCCCGGCGGCGGTGGCGATGTACACCGAGGAGGTCGGGGTGTCGCCGCTGGCCGAGGACGGCGGGCGCGGCTACCGGCGGCGGGTGACCGAGCTGGTGCGCGCCGGCCGTGCCTACGCCCGCTTCGTCGACGGGCGGGTGGTCTTCAAGGCGGAGCTGGCAGTGGTGACCCGCCGGACCGCGCAGGTGCAGGGCGTCTGGGTGGCGCCCGAGTGGCGCGGCCGGGGCATCGCCACCGCCGCGATGGCCGCAGTGGTCCGCGACGCGCTGGAACGGGTCGCGCCCACTGTGAGCCTCTACGTAAACGACTTCAACCTGCCCGCCCGCCGGGTCTACGAGCGCTGCGGCTTCCGCCCGGTCGGCACGCTCGCCACAGTGCTGTTCTGAGGATCACTCCCGCCAGGCGTCCCGAACCGGACACCCGGCGCTATGCTGGGCATGTTTTTATACTGACTAGTCAGTTCGGAATTCGGGAGCGGAATGAACATCGTCGAGGCCGTCGGCCTGGGCCTGCGCACCCGCCGCGGCTGGGTCTACCGGGACGTCGACCTCACCGCCGCGAGCGGTGAGCTGCACGCCGTGACCGGCCCGCCCGGCAGCGGGCGCACCTCGCTGCTGCTCGCCCTGGCCGGGCGCTTCCCGCACAACCACGGCGAGCTACGCCGCCGCGGACCGGCCGCGCTCGGCCAGGTGGCGGGCGTGCACGAACCCGACCCGACGCTCACCGTCGCCGAGCACATCACCGAACGCCTGCTGCTGCTCGGCCCGGTGCCCCGCCGCCGGCGCCGCCTCGTGCCGGTGGCAGCGGTCCGAGCCCGCCGGGCCTACCGCCGCGACGCCTACGCCGCCGCCGTCGCCGGCGCCGGACTCACCGACGCGCCCCTGGACCCCGACCGGTACGGCCGCGACCTCACCCCGGTCGAACGGCAGGTGCTCGGGCTGGTGCTCGCCAGCCTCGGCGGCCCCAGCCTGATCGTCGCCGACGACGTGGACGCCGGCGCCGACCGCCCCGAGCGGGAGTGGATGTGGGGCGCGCTGGAACGCCTCGCCGACCAGGGGTACGCCGTGGTCGCCAGCGCCCGCGCCGTCGAACCCGGCGTGGCCGCCACCGTGCACCGCATCGGCGACCCGGTCCCGCCCGTCCCCGCCCTCACCGTTCCCGCCGAGCCCGCCGAGGTGCCCGCATGAGCGTCCTGCGACTGGCCCTGTTCGAGCTGCGCCGGATGACCCGGGGCCGGCTGCCGCGCGCCGCCCTCGCCGTGCTCACCATCGTCCCGCTGCTCTATGGCGCCCTCTACCTGTACGCGTTCTGGGATCCCTACGGGAAGATGGACCGGATCCCGGTCGCCCTGGTCAACGCCGACCGTCCGGCCACCGCCGGTGACGGCAGCGAGGTGCACGCCGGCCGTGACCTCACCGACAAGCTGCTCGACCGCAAGGTGTTCGGCTGGACCGTCACCGACCAGGGCGACGCCACGAAGGGGCTGCGCGACGGGCGCTACCACCTCGTCTTCTCCATCCCGGAGGACTTCTCCGCCACCCTCGCCGCCGGCCCGGAACCGGACCGCCCGGCCCGGCAGGGCGAGCTGAAGGTCGTCAACGACGACGCCACCAACTACCTCTCCGGCCTGCTCGCCCGGTCGGCGTTCAGCGAGATCCGGGCCGCAGCCGCGCAGAGCACCGCCGCCACGTACTTCGACAAGATGCTGATCGGCTTCACCGACGCCAAGGCCGAGACCGGACGCGCCGCCGACGGCGCCGGGAGGATCGCCGACGGGCTCGGCAGCTCCCAGCAGGGCGCGGGAAAGATCGCCGACGGGCTCGGTGACGCCGAGGACGGTGCCGGGCAGCTCGCCGGCGGGCTCAACCAGTCGGTCCAGGGCGCGGACAAGCTCGCCAAGGGCCTCGACCAGCTGCGGACCGGCGCCGCCCAGCTCGCCGACGGCGCCGGCCGCGCCGCCACCGAGACCAAGGCCGCAGCGGCCACCGTGAACGCCGCCGCCGACAAGTACGAGCCGGTGCTGCGCCGCAACGCCGACAAGATCGAGAAGGCGGCCACGCTCGTCGCCGACGGCGCGCAGCAGCTCGCCGCCGGGCTGGACGCGCTGCCGGGCAAGGCCGCCGAGGTGGTCGCTACCGCCGAGGAGATCCGCGACCGGCTCGACGCGGTCGCGAAGGAACACCCCGAGCTGGCCGACAACAGGGACTTCGCCGCCGCCCGCAAGGCCGCCGACCAGGCCGTCACGCAGGCCCGTTCCGTGGTGGCCGCGCTGGACAAGACCGACATGGCCACGCTGCGCAAGCAGATGACAGACGTGTCGAAGACCGCCCGCGAGGTGGCCGCCGCCGCGCCGCACCTGGCCGACGACGTCGCCTCCGCCCGCGCGAAGGTCAACGAGCTGGCCGGCGGGCTCGCCACGCTGGCCCAGGGCAGCGCCAAGCTCCGCGACGGGCTGGGCGACGCGTCGACCGGCGCGAACGAGCTGCGCGGCGGCCTCTACCGGCTCGCCTCGGGCGCCCGCCAGCTCGACGGCGGCCTGGCCCAGCTCGGCAGCGGCAGCAACCGCCTGGTCGACGGGCTGACCCGGCTGGAGGGCGGTGCCGGCGACCTCGCCGACGGGCTCGCCGCCGGGGAGCGGAAACTGCCCGGGTACGACGACGCGGCCACTCGCGCCGGCGTGCTCGGTGACCCGGTCGGCCTGATCCGCGACTCGCAGAACCCGGCCGGCTCGTACGGCGTCGGCTTCGCCCCGTACTTCCTCTCGCTGGCGCTCTGGGTCGGCGCGATGATCACGTACATGCTGTTGCGGCCGGTCAACCGGCGGCACGTGATGTCCGGCGCGCCCGGCTGGCGGGTCGTGCTCGCCGGGTGGCTCCCCGCCGCCGGTATCGGCCTGGCCCAGGTCACTGTGCTCTACACGGTGGTGACGCTCGGGCTCGGGCTCGACCCGAGGCACGGGGCGGCCACGTTCGGGCTGCTCGCCCTCACCTCGCTGGCGTTCACCGCGATCATGCAACTGCTCGGCGTGGCGCTCGGCCCGGCCGGCCGGCTGGCCGCGCTGGCGCTGCTGATGCTCCAGCTCACCTCGTCCGGCGGCACCTACCCGGTGCAGACCTCGCCCGGCTTCTTCCAGGCCGTCCACCCCTGGCTGCCGATGACGTACGTGGTGGACGGCCTGCGGCACACCATCAACGGCGGTACGACCGCCCCGGTGGTCACCGCCGCGCTGGTGCTGCTCGCGTTCGGGCTGGGCGCGATGGCGCTCACCGTCGGCGCGGCCCGCCGGTCCCGCCGGCTGACCCCGTCGAAGCTGCACCCCGAACTGACCATGTGAGGATGAGCCGGTGACGGACGGACGGACACGCCGGCGCGAGGACACCCGCCAGCGCCTCTTCGTGGCGGCGGTGGACCTCATCGCCGAGCAGGGCTTCTCGGCCACCACCGTGGACGACATCGCGGCCCGCGCCGGTGTGGCCAAGGGGACCGTCTACTACAACTTCGAGTCCAAGACCGTCCTGTTCGAGGAACTGCTGCGGCACGGCATCGGCCTGCTCACCGCCGAGTTCCGGGCCGCCGTCGACGGGCTGCCGCCGCTGGAGGCGCTCGGCGCGCTGGTCCGCGCCCAGCTGGAGTACATCCGCCGCTACCGCGCCTTCGCCCAGCTCCTGCTCTCGGAGATGTGGCGGACCAACAGGGAGTGGCAGCAGACGCTGCGGCTGCTGCGCGGCGAGGCCATCGCGGTGATCGCCGACACCGTGCAGGCCGGCGTGGACAGTGGCGACCTCCCGGCCGACCTGGACGTGCGTACCGCGAGTTCGGCGCTGTTCGGCGTCGGGCTGGTGGTAGCAGTGGACTGGCTGGTCTTCTCGCCGGAGCGGCCGATCGACGAGGTGCAGGAGTCACTGCTCGGCATCGTCCGGCGGGTCGCCCGGACCTGACCAAGGGCCGGTAATTCGGTTGAATCCGGGCCGCCGTGAGGACGAGGCTGGGGACACCGCCCCCACCGAGCCGAGTCCGGAGGACCTTCCATGCGCCTGCTCCGAGATCTCTGGGCCACGGCACCCCGGCGGATGACGGCGGTCCTGCTGCTGATCGTGCTCGGCGCCGCCGGCCAGGCGGCCGCCTCCGCGCTGGCCGGGCCGGTGCTGGTGCACCGCTCGTCCGGCTGGTTCGTCGCGCTCGCGGTGGCGCTCGTCGCCGCTGTCGTCACCGACCTGCTGATCGGGCTGATCATGGCCCGGCTCACCGCCGACTGGTCGGCCGACGTGCGGCGGCGGCTCTGCCGGGTCGCGCTCGGCCAGGACCTGCCCACCCTGGAGACCACACCGGTCGGCGAACTGCTCGACCGGATCGACAACGACGTCTACCAGGTCGCCGCCGAGATGCGGAACACCGGCGTACGGCTGGCGCAGGGCCTCGCGGTCTGCGTACTCGCGACGGTGAGCGCGCTGATCGTCTGGTGGCCCGCGGGCATCGGCATGATCCTGCTCATCGCGCTGCTCGTGGTGACGCTGCGCCGTCCGACCGCCCGGATCGCCCCGGCCCGGATGGCCGAGGAGGAGGCGTGGTCCGACCTCGCGGCGGTGATGGAGGAGGCGGTGCACGGGCAGGACGACGTGCGCACCAGCCTCGCCCGGCCGTACGTGCTGCGCCTCTACGCGCGCCGCGCGGCCGAGGTGATCGCCCGGTGCGTCCGGGTGTTCCGGCTCTCCGCGCGGGTCACCGCCACCGCCGCGGGCGCGGTCGGGCTCGGCGTCGCGGGCGTGGTGCTGGGCGGCGCGTGGGCGCTGGCCACCGGCCGGGTGGACGCCGCCCGGCTCACCGCGATCTGGCTGCTGGTGATCGCGTTCGGCGCGACCGTCGAGCAGATCGCGCGCTGGGTGCCGCACCTGCAACAGGCGTTCGGCGCGTGGGGCCGGGTGCAGCTGCTCGCCGGGTCGCCGCAGGAGCCGGACGGCGGCGCCACCCCGGTCGACGGCGACCTGACCGTGCGCGGTCTCACCTACCGCTATCCGGCCGGCGGGGACGACCGCGGTCCGGCGCTGCGCGACGTGCACCTGGACTTCGTCCGCGGGCGCTCGTACGCGCTCGTCGGGCGTACCGGCTCGGGCAAGTCGACGCTGGCGAAGGTGCTCACCCGGGCGGTGGACGTGCCGCGCGGCACGGTGTTCCTCGGCGGCACCGACCTGGCCGACCTGGACGTGGACGAGTTGCGCCGGTGGATCGCCGTGGTGCCGCAGCGCACCGAGATCCTGGCCGGCACGCTGGCCGAGAACGTGGCGCTGTTCGACCCGGAGCTGCTGGACGCCGCCGAGCGGGCGCTGGCCGAGCTGGGCCTGGCCGGCTGGATCGCCGAGCTGCCCGACGGCGTGCACACCCGGCTCGGCGACGGCGGGTACGTGCTCTCCGCCGGGCAGGAACAGCTCGTCGCGTTCGCCCGCATCCTGGTCCGGGACCCGCACGTGGTGATCCTCGACGAGGCCACCGCACGGCTCGACCCGGTCACCGAGAACCGGGTACGCGAGGCCACCGAACGGCTGCTCACCGACCGGATCGGCATCGTCATCGCGCACCGGCTCTCCTCGGTGCGCCGCTGCGACGAGGTGGTGGTGATGGCCGACGGCGCGGTACTGGAGGCCGGTCCGCTGCGCGAGTCGGCCCGCTTCGCCGAACTGCTCGCCACCAGCCACGCCGGGGCGTACGCCGGAGTGGGCGCCCGGGGCGGCGGCGTGAACCTGCTCGACGCGCCCGCCTGGGACGACGCCCCGGCCACGCCGACCGCACCCGCGACCCGGCCGGCCGCCGTGC
>NZ_JBXUOV010000084.1:0-25207 GCF_057196585.1 Micromonospora sp. ATLC20 | reverse complement strand
AGCCGGTACGCCGCGCCGCCGCCGTCCGGGCCGCCGGGCGGGCGGCGCTCACCGCCGGCCAGATCGCCGCCGTGGACTCCGAGCGGGTCGCCGGGTGGTTCGCCGATCAGTACCCGGACCGGCGCTTCCCCGGCGTGGTGCTCGGCTCGCCGCACGGCGCCGCCGCCCACCTCGCGGCGGCGCTCGGCGTGCCCTGGCTCCCGGCCGGGTTCGAGCTGGCCGGGCAGTGGACCCGGGGGGCGGTGGACCGCCCCGACGCCGCGTACGCGCACGGCGCCACGCTGGCCGCCCGGCTGCTCGACGGCAACCCGCGCGTGCACGTCCGCCAGGTGCACTGCCCGGCCAGCCGGGGCGCGGCGGCCGGTGCGGCGGTGACGTTCGCGGTGCGCTGGCGCACCCTGCCGGAGGCGTACGCGCGCTTCCTGGCCGACCGGCTGGAACCGGCCGCGCCGGTGCTGCTGCTGCACGACGCCCGCACCTGGCCGGTCCGCGACGGCGGCGACGGGCACAGCTTCCAGGCCGGCTGCCCGGCCGGCGGCCTGGACCCGGTCGACTTCCACCCGGACGCCCGCGCCCTCGGTCAGGTGCTGCGCGCCGCCGGCGGCGACGAGACGCGCTGGGCGGCGCCGGAGGTCACGGTGGCGGGCGCGTTCGCCGAGCACGGCGTGGAGTCCGGTTTCGAGCACGACGCCCGCTGTCTCGGCGACCGGTACGGGCATCCGCTGTACCGGGTGGTGGTGCCGCAGCCGGACGCGCTGAGCGCGGTGACCGCCGACCTGTACCGGCGCTGGCTGCGGCGGGCCGGCAAGACCGGCAACCGGCTGGTGGTGGAGTGCGGCCGGCTCCTCGACCCGGCGCAGGTGCTGCGGGCGGGCCTGGTGCCGTACTGGTGCGAGAACGCCACCGCACGCCGGGTCGCCGGCGTCGAGTGGTGGCTGGCCGGCAGCGAGCCGTTCAGCTCGGTGGACGTGCTGCCCGAGCCGCCCGGCCTGCGCTCGCCCGCGTCCGCGGGGCTGCCCCAGTGGCTGGCGGTGGCCGGCTTCGGGCGCAAGCGACGGGCCCTGGACCGGGGTGCCGCGCGCGGCTACCCGGTCGCCTCGGTACCCACCCGACGTGCCACGGAGGTGTTGCGCAACCAGCCCTGCGACCTGCCCGCGCCACCGCCGCTGCGGATGGCCGAGGCCCTCACCGCGCTGCGTGACGCGGGCGCACACCAGGGCCTGCTGGTCTCCTGAACCGCGGCCTGGACCGGCCTGCCGGCCCAACCTCGCGAAACTTCCTCGCAACCCTGCGGTCCGTGATTGAGTACCTACGGAGCGGGAAGACCGCTCGCCGCGAAACGGCCCACGACGCCGTGCGGCGGGCAGCCACCGCTTTCGACGTATCCGTCACGTAACCCAACTTCCTCACCCGGTGCGTGGTCCGACCACGCGCACGACCGGTTCCGACCGGGCGGGGGCTCTTCGGCGAGGGGGCGCGGATGTTCGGACAGACCACCACACCCACACCACCGACCACCGACCGGGGTCTGGAGGACCTGGACGCGGCGGCGCTCGCGTACGCGGCCCGGATCGAGGGCCTGCCACCGGAGCGGCGGCAGGAGGCGCGGGACGACCTGGTCCGGTTCGCGCTGCCGTTCGCCGGCCGGCTCGCCCGCCGCTACCGCGGGCGCGGTGAGCCGCTGGAGGACCTGGAGCAGGTGGCCCGCCTCGGCCTGGTCAACGCCGTCGACAGGTACGACCCGGAACGCGGTTCGTTCACCGCGTACGCGGCGATCACCATCGTCGGCGAGATCAAACGGCACTTCCGCGACCGCACCTGGGGTGTGCACGTGCCGCGCCGGTTGCGGGACCTGATCCTCGAGGTGGGACAGGCGACGGCGACGCTCACCAGTGAGCTGTCCCGCGCGCCCACGGTGGCCGAGCTGTCCGCCCGGCTGGAGACGCCGGAGGAAGAGATCCTCGCCGCGCTGGAGTCGGCCGCCGGGTACAGCCCGGCGTCGCTGAACGCGCCGGTGGGCGGGGAGAGCTCGGCCGAGTTCGGCGACCTGGTCGGTGAGTCCGACCACGCGCTGGAGTCCGTCGACGACCGGATCACCGTCAGCGGCCTGCTGCACCGGCTGCCCTGGCGGGAACGCCGCATCCTGGCGATGCGCTTCTACGGCAACCAGACTCAGGCGGAGATCGCCGCCCGGTTCGGCATCTCGCAGATGCACGTGTCCCGGCTGCTGTCGCGGGCGCTGACCTGGCTGCGTCAGGCGATGCTCGCCGACGCGCCGCCGCCCTGGCAGAACGGCGCGGCCGAGGCCGAACCGGCCAAGGCGCGGATCTCGGTGAAGCAGAACGGCGACCGGGTGGTCGTCGAGGTCGGCGGCGAGGTGGACCGGGCGGGCGCGGACCAGTTGCGCCGGGCGGTGCTCCAGGCGGTCACCGGGCAGCCCCGTGAGGTCGTAGTCGACCTGGTCGGGGCCGGTGGCTTCGACGCCGGCGGGATCGCCGCGCTGATGGCCGGCCGGGAGGCCGCCGCGCGTACCGGGGTGCCGCTGCGGCTGACCCGGGTGCAGCCGGCGGTACGCCGCTCGCTTGCCGCGGCCGGACTGCCGGCCGCCGACTGACGCACGCGCCACCGCGCCGGCTCCCCACCCCCGGGAGGCGGCGCGAGGCGTACGACGAGAGGGCCGGCGCCCGGCGGCCCCGGCCCTCGCCGGTGTCTCAGTTCTCCGGGGTGTCCCCGTGCCCGCGCGGATGCCGCCACCTGTCGTCGGGCTGGTCGTCGCGCTCGGCGTTGAGCGCGCTGCCCTCCGGCTCGTCGGTCTCCTCGAAGCTGGGCCGGCGCACGTCCTCCGGCTCCGGCACCTCCACCGGCCGGGCGCCGGACTGCGGCGCGGGCTGGTAGTCCACCGCCTCCCGCGCGCCGTACGCGCCGCCGGCCGACGGCGACTCCGGCACGTGCCGCTCGTGGTGCATCTCCTCGCTGAAGCTCTGCGGCGGCTTGGTGGTGCGCTGCGGCAGGTCCCGGCCCAGGTCGGACACGAGCGGGCCGTACTTGAGGTCGAACGCGGGCCGCTCGGAGCGGATGCGCGGCATCCGGTCGAAGTTGCGCAGCGGCGGCGGGCAGGTGGTGGCCCACTCCAGCGAGTTGCCGAAGCCCCACGGGTCGTCCACGGTGACCATCGCGCCGTACCGCCACGACTTCCAGATGTTCCAGATCACGAACAGGGTGGACGCGCCGAGGACGAACGAGCCGATGCTGGAGATCGTGTTCAGCGTGGTGAAGCCGTCGCCGGGCAGGTAGTCGGCGTACCGCCGGGGCATGCCCTCGTTGCCCAGCCAGTGCTGCACCAGGAAGGTGGCGTGGAAGCCGATGAACATGGTCCAGAAGTGCATCTTGCCGAGCCGCTCGTCGAGCAGCCGCCCGGTCATCTTCGGGAACCAGAAGTAGAGCCCGCCGAACGCGGCGAACACGATCGTCCCGAACATCACGTAGTGGAAGTGCGCCACCACGAAGTAGGTGTCGGTGACGTGCCAGTCCACCGGCGGGCTGGCCAGCAGCACCCCGGTCAGGCCACCGAGCAGGAACGTCACCAGGAAGCCGACGGCGAACAGCATCGGCGTCTCGAACGTGATCTGTCCCTTCCACATGGTGCCGATCCAGTTGAAGAACTTCACCCCGGTCGGCACCGCGATCAGGAAGCTCAGGATGCTGAAGAACGGCAGCAGCACCTGGCCGGTGGCGAACATGTGGTGCGCCCAGACCGTCATCGACAGCACCGTGATGGCGATGGTGGCGAGCACCAGGCCGGTGTAGCCGAAGATCGGCTTGCGGGAGAACACCGGGATGATCTCGGTGATGATGCCGAAGAACGGCAGCGCGATGATGTACACCTCGGGGTGACCGAAGAACCAGAACAGGTGCTGCCAGAGCATCGGCCCGCCGGTCGTCGAGTCGTACACGTGCGAGTGCAGCAGCCGGTCCGAGGCCAGCGCCATCAGCGCGGCCGCCAGCAGCGGGAACACGAAGATCACCAGGACGCTGGTGAGCAGCGCGTTCCAGGTGAAGATCGGCATCCGGAACATGGTCATGCCCGGGGCGCGCAGCGTCACGATCGTGGTGATCAGGTTGACCGCGCCGAGGATCGTGCCCAGGCCGGACACGGCCAGGCCGACCACCCACAGGTTCCCGCCGACGCCGGGGGAGTGCTGCGAGGTGCTCAGCGGCGTGTACGCGGTCCAGCCGAAGTCCGCCGCGCCGGCCGGGGTGGCGAACCCGCCCACGACCATCAGCGCGCCCAGGAAGTAGAGCCAGTACGCGAACGCGTTCAGCCTGGGGAACGCCACGTCGGCGGCGCCGATCTGCAGCGGCACCAGGTAGTTGGCGAACCCGAAGAACAGCGGGGTGGCGAACAGCAGCAGCATCACCGTGCCGTGCATGGTGAACATCTGGTTGTACTGCTCCGGGGAGACGATCTGCATCCCCGGCCGGGCCAGCTCCGCCCGGATGATCAACGCCAGGATCCCGCCGACGATGAAGTATCCGAACGACGTGACCAGGTAGAGCAGGCCGATCTGCTTGGCGTCGGTGGTGCGCAGCAACCGCCACAGCGCGTTGCCCTTCACCGCCTCCCGTACGGGCCCGGGGAATCCCCCGAACCGGGCCGGCGCGAGGATCGCGGGCCCCCGGTCTCGTGCCGGTTCCGTGACTACCCGCTTGGGCATGGCATCTCACCCCGTGTGACGACAGACAGGACGGGCGGGCGTACCCGGCCCTCTGCCCATGTAACCAGGCGAGAGCGGAGAATTCGGTCAATTAGCCGGGAGCAAGGCCCAGACGACCTTGCCGGCGCCGACCGGGGTGCTGCCCCAGCGCTGGGTGAGCTCCCGCACCAGCATCAGCCCGCGACCGCCCTCGGCACGCGGGTCGCGGCTGCTCGCGGCGCGCGCGTCGGCCGGGCTGCCGTCCATCACCGCGACCCGCAGGTACGGCCGGCGCAGCGTCAGCGTCACCTGCATCGGGGTGCCGGCGTGCCGCACCACGTTGCCGACCAGCTCGCTGAGCACCAGCGACGCCGGGCCGGCCAGCTCCGGCACGTTCCACCTGCCACACGCCTCGGTGACCAGCTCCCGGGCCCGCCGGCAGGCGCCGGCGACCGGCTCCAGCCGGGCCCGCAGCCGGGGCGACGCCGCCGCACCGGCCAGCGCCGTGGCCTCGGCGCAGTCCCGGCGCACCGGCACCACCCGGCAGGCGGTGGTCTCGTTCAGCCACGCCGCCGTCTCGGCGCAGGGTGCGGCGAGCACCATCGGCACCGCCGGCCAGTCGGCGGCCCGGCGGGCGGCGGCGGCGAACACGGACAGCGCCAGCGGCTCGCCGACCTCGATCTCCTCCAGGTCGACCACCAGGGCGTCCGGCTGCGCGGCGAGGCAGCTGTCGAGCACCTCGTGCACCGCGCGCATCGTCCCCAGGTCGAGCGCTCCGGCCAGCCGTACGACAGTGACCGGCGACTCGTCGCGGACCTCGCACCTGATCCGGGTCACCATCGCCGCCTCGTTTCCTTCTCGTCGGGGAGGGCCGCCCTCGTCGGGGGAGGGCCGCCCGGCCGGGGCGGTCGCCGCCTCCCACAGCCGGAGGACTACGGACGTACCCGGGCCCCGGACCGGCGAAACCGGGCATCGGGGCCGCCGGGCGCAGGTCAGCGGCGCTCCCCGCGCCGCGACGCGAGCAGCCCCAGCGCCAGCATGGCGGCGCCCAGCAGCAGGTGCAGCCACGAGTCGGCCCGGTTGACCGCGAGCGCGTTCGCCGCGTCGCGCCGGTCGACCGCCAGCCCGTAGAGCCACAGCACCAGGTAGACCGCGCCGGCGCCGGCCAGGAACGCGCGGGCCCCGGCGACGGTACGGGCCAGCACCAGCCCGGCCACGCCGAGCACCAGGTGCACCAGGTTGTGCACCACCGAGACCTGGAACACACCGAACAGCCGGGCGCCCGAACCCGGCCCGGCGAAGCGCAGATCCGCGAAGTGGCTGGTGACGCCCGGCACGAAACCCAGCGCGCCGAGCAGCAGCAGGAGCACGGCGAACCCCGAGGCGACCCGGCGTACCGGAGCCCGCCCGTCGGCCGGGTTGCGCCGCGCCCGGGAGTGCGCCATCGAGTTCGTCACGCCGGCCTCCTCGCCACCGCGGGAAGCGCCGGTTTCCCTCGGCCGGCGGGCGCAAACGCCGGCCCGGCCGCGCGGGGCGGCCGGGCCGGTGGACGTGCTCGCGGGGGATCAGGCGGGCTGCAGCGGCTTCGTCACGCCCGCCCGGACCCGGTCGTACAGCTCCACGTACCGCTGTGCCATCCGGGCCGGGGTGAACCGCTGGGCCGCTTCGCGCCGGCACGCGGCCGGCTCCAGCCCGGCGGCGGCGAGCACCAGGTCACCCAGCTCCCGCTCGTCGCCGGTGAGCAGGCCGGTGCGGCCGTGCTCGATCAGCTCCGGCAGGCAGCCGCGGGAGGTGGCCACCACCGGCGTGCCGAGCGACAGCGACTCGACCACCGCCGTACCGCCCGGCTCCTCCCAGCGCAGCGGGAACAGCGACGCCCGCGCCGAGGCGACCAGGTCGTCGCGCTCCCGCCCGGCCACCGTGCCGACCCAGCGCACCCGGTCGCCGTCGACGTACGGGGCCACCTGGTCGTAGAAGAAGCGCACGTCCGGGTTCTGCCGGGCCTCGTCGCCGGCCGCGGCCAGATCCTCCGGCCGGTGGTACGGGCCGACCGGACCGGCCAGCACCAGCCGGAACCCGGCCTCCTGCGCCAGCCGGGCGCCCAGGTCCTGTCCCTTGCCCGGGTTGATCCGGCCGAGGATCACCACGTGGTCGCCCTTCGCCACCGGCGTGTGCCGGTCCGCGTCCACGGCGAGCGGGGTGGACAGGTGCACGTGTCCCACCGAGTGCGCGCGCAGCGCCTCCGGGGCGCGGGCCAGCTGCGACGCGGACACCCCGTTGACCCGTACCCGGTCGCCGCCGTCGAGGTTGCCGTACAGCTCCGGGTGCTTGGCGAGGTCCCAGTGCAGGGTGTGCAGCACCGGCGGGGCGTCCGGGCCCATCGCGGCGAGCGTGGCCAGGCCGACCGCCTCCACGTGGTCGTGCACCAGGTCGATGTCGTCGCGGGCGTGCAGCGCCCGCACCACCCCGGACAGGTGCGCCTGGGAGACGCCGCAGACCTGGTTGTACGGCCGCTGCAAGGCGTGGAACTGGCCGTCCGGGAAGACCGCGATCCGCTCGTCCACCGGCAGCGTGCTGCTCTCCACCGAGGCGAGCACCACCCGTACGCCCAGCCGGCGCAGCTCCGGCACCAGCGTGGCGATCACGTTCTCGATCCCGCCGTAGCCCGGCGGCGGCACGGACAGCCACGGCCCGGCGTTCATCAGCACGGTGAGCGTCATGCGCTGTCCTCTCCGGTGTTCTTGCTGTTCATGCGGCCGCCACCCGGCGGCGGGGAAGGCGGTTGCGCATCTGCGCCAGCGGCGGGCGTTCCTGCACCGACACGTCGTTCACGACGATCTCGCGGTCCAGGTTGGGCAGCGCCTCGGAGCCGCCCCGGCGGAACTGGGTCAGCAGCGCGGTCGGCGCCACCCCCGGCGCCGCCCACCCGCGCCGTTGCAGCCGCGACCAGGCGGTCAGCATGATCTGCGCGGACATCCGGCCCAGCGCGGCGGTGTCCTGGTGCCGGTGCTTGCGCTCACCCAGGTCGACCTGGGCCAGCGCGTCCAGCCCGACCAGTTCCAGCAGGTCGATCAGCATGGCCGTCTCGACGCCGTACCCGGTGACGAACGGCACCCGCTCCAGCACCTCACGGCGGCCGGCGTACTCGCCCGCGAGCGGCTGCACGAAACCGGCCAGCTCCGGCCAGAACAGGTTCAGCAGCGGCCGGGCCATCAGCTCCGTCACCCGTCCGCCACCGTCGGGCTCCACACTTGTCGCACCGACCAGCGGCCGGTGGTAGAAGCCCTTCACGAACTCCACGCTCGGGTCCGTCAGCAGCGGCCCGAGCAGCCCGGTCACGAAGTGCGGCCGGAATTCGCGCAGGTCGGCGTCGACGAACGCGACAAGGTCCCCCTCGGCGGCGGCCAGCCCGGCCCAGAGCGCGTCGCCCTTGCCGGTCAGCCGGGGCAGCCCGCGCGTCATCGCGTCCTGGCTGACCACCTCGGCGCCGGCCGCGCGCGCCACCTGGGCCGTCCGGTCGGTGGAGCGGGAGTCCACCACGATCAGCTCGTCGACGAGCGGCACGCGGTCCATCAGGTGTTCCCGGACGGTCGACACGATCGCGCCGACTGTCGCCTCCTCGTTGCGGGCCGGCAGCACCACGCTGACCCGGCTCGCGCCCTTGGCCCGGACCAGCCGTTGCGCCGGCCAGTCGGCGGCGGTGCTGGTGCGGTACGTGGCCCACGCCTCCACCACAGGTGAGACGGTCGAATCTGATTCCCGCACGGGCACCCCCCATTAGTGGTGGAATCGCGAACCATGGTTTTCCCAATCCCGCATCCGCGCTAACCGGATCTTGCCTAACAACCTGATCACCAGGTGCGTACCGGGCGGTTCCGGGCAGATGAACGTTGCGTTGCGCCCCCCGGTGGCGTTTCGCGCGCCGCCGCCGGGGGGAGTGGTGACCGAAGTCTTCCAGTCGTGGCGAGAGGGTTGGTCGGATGCGTACCTGCCGGGTGGGACTAGTCGGAGCCGGTGGGGTGGCGCAACGCCACGCCCGGGTGCTCACGGGCTTCGAGGACGTGGAGCTGCTCGGTGTGACCGACGTCGCGCCCGAGGCTGCGAGGGCGCTCGCCGGCACGTACGGCGGCCGGGTGTTCCGCGACGTGGACGAGCTGCTCGCGGCCGGCCCGGACGCGGTGTACGTGTGCGTGCCGCCGTTCGCGCACGGCCCGGTCGAGGAGGCGGTGGTCGCCGCCGGGGTGCCGATGTTCGTGGAGAAGCCGGTGGCGCTGGACCTGGAGACCGCCGAGCGGGTCGCGGCGCTGGTGGAGCAGCGCGGCCTGCTCACCGGCGTCGGGCACCACTGGCGTTACCTGCACGTGGTGGAGGAGGCACGGCGGCTGCTCGCCGGCCGTCCGGTCCGGATGGTCAACGGCGCCTGGCTGGACAAGGTGCCGCCGGTGGCGTGGTGGGCGCGGCGGGACCGCTCCGGCGGCCCGGTGGTCGAGCAGGCCGCGCACGTGCTGGACCTGGTCCGGCTGCTGGCCGGCGAGGCGGTCGAGGTGACCGCGTACGGCGACGGCAGCCCGCCGCCGGTCGACGGCGCCGACATCGACTCGGTGACCGCCGCCACGCTGCGGTTCGGCTCCGGCGCGGTCGGCACGCTCGCGGCGTCCTGCGTGCTCGGCTGGAAGCACCGGGCCGGCGTGGAGATCCTCGCCGACGGGCTGGCGCTGTGGCTGGCCGAGGACGGCCTGACCGTGCGTGACGCCGACGGCGAGCGGCATGTTCCCGCCGACCCGGACGGCGCGCGGGTCGCCGTCGACCGGGCGTTCGTCGACGCCGTGTGCGGCCTCGGCGACGACGTGCGGGTGCCGTACGCCGAGGCGCTGCGCACCCACCGGCTGGCGCTGGCGGTGGCCGAGTCGGCGCGTACCGGACGGCCGGTGGCGCTGCCGACCGGCCCGGCGGCCCGGCTCACCGCCGCGGTCGCGGACGCGGGGGTGAGCGTCGATGCGTGACCGGGTGGTGGTGGTCGGCGGACCCGGCCGGGTGGAGCTGGCCGAACTGGACGCGCCGGAGCTGCGCGAGGGCACGTTCCGGGTGGAGACGCTCTACAGCGGCGTCTCGGCCGGCACCGAACTGAGCTTCGTCAAGGGCACCAACCCCTATCTGCACGTCACCTGGGACGCCGCGCTCGGGCTGTTCCGCCCGGGCGGGGCGAGCACGCCGTATCCGGTGACCCGGCTCGGCTACATGCAGGTCGGGCGCGTGGTGGCCAGCCGTACCCCGGCCGTCGCGGTGGGCGAGGTCGGCGCCATGACGTACGGCCACCGCAGCGGCTGGGTGGCCGACCCGCTCACCGAACGGTTCGTGCCGCTGCCCGACGACCTCGATCCGCTGCTCGGCGTGTACGTCGCGCACATGGGCCCGATCTGCGCCAACGGGCTGCTGCACGCCGCCGCCGACCTGTGCGGCACCGACGTGCGCACGCTCGGTGACGGCGTACGCGGACGCCGGGTGGCGGTGGTCGGCGGCGGCGTGGTGGCGCTGCTGACCGCGCTGTTCGCCCGCCGGCACGGCGCCGCCTCGGTGGTGGTGGTCGACCCGACGCCGGCCCGGCGGCAGGTCGCCGAGGCGCTCGGCCTGGACACGCTCGACCCGGACGCGGACGACCCGGCGGTGGTGCTCAAGACGCGGTGGAACCACGCCGTCGGGGACCGGGGTGCCGACGTGGTCTTCCAGTGCCGCGGCCAGGACTGGGCGTTGCAGCTCGCGCTGCGCCTGCTGCGCCCCCAGGGCACGGTGATCGACCTGGCGTTCTACCAGGCCGGCGCGGACGCGGTCCGGCTCGGCGAGGAGTTCCACCACAACGGGTTGTCGCTGCGCTGCGCGCAGATCGGCCGGGTGCCGCGCGGCCTGGTCCCCACCTGGGACCGGGAGCGGCTGTCGGCGGAGACGGTGGAGCTGCTGCGCCAGTACGGGGACGTGATCCGCAAGCACCTGATCTCGGCAGTGGTCCCCCTGGACGAGGCCCCCACCCTGCTGACCGACCTGGCCGAACGCCGCCGCAGCGAGCTCCAGGTCGTCCTCACCCCCTGACTCCCTTCCCAGGGCGTCGATCATGAGGTTGGCGGCGACAAAGCGGACACGACAGGCCGTCAACCTCATGATCGACGGAAGCGGGCGGGGGAGCGGGTGGGCGGTGGAATGCGGCGCGCGGTGGGCGGGGGTCACAATCGGCTCCGGTTCGCGTACCGTTGCCGCTCATGGGTGTGTCGCAACGGTTGAAGACCAGGTTCCGCCGGTTCCTCCAGCGCCCGGGGACGACAGTCGACCTGGCGCCGCTGGAGAAGCTGCTGCCGGCGATCGAGGCGCGCGAGGCGGACCTGGAGCAGCTCTCCGACGCCGAGCTGACCGAGGCCGCCGGCCGGGCCACGGGGTACGAGGAGATCTGCGCGATCGGCCGCGAGGCGGCCCGGCGCGGGCTCGACCAGCGCCCCTACGACGTACAGCTGCTCGGCGCGATGGCGCTGCTGTCCGGCAAGGTCGCCGAGATGGCCACCGGTGAGGGCAAGACGCTCACCGCCACGGTCGCCGCGTACGGCCACGTGCGGCTGGGCAACGGCCCGGTGCACGTGCTCACCGTCAACGACTACCTGGCCCGCCGCGACGCCGAGTGGATGACGCCCGTCTACGACCTGCTCGGCCTGACCGTCGGCTGGGTCAACGAGGCGTCCACGCCCGACGAGCGGCGTGCCGCGTACGGCTGCGACGTCACCTACGTTTCGGTCAGCGAGGCCGGCTTCGACTTCCTGCGCGACCAGCTCGTCACCGACCTGGCCGACCGGGTGCAGCCGGCGCTGAAGACCGCGATCGTGGACGAGGCCGACTCGATCCTGATCGACGAGGCCCGGGTGCCGATGGTGCTGGCCGGCGCGGTCGGCGGCGAGCAGGATCCGGTGCACGCGGCCGCCGCGCTGGTGCGCGGCCTGCGCAAGGGCAAGCACTACACGATCGCCGAGGACGGCCGCAGCGTCGCCTTCACCTCGGTCGGCCTGGCCACCGTCGAGGCCAAGCTCGGTGGCATCGACCTGTACGACGAGGAGCACGTCGGGCAGCTCTCCGCGGTGAACGTGGCGCTGCACGCGCACGCCCTGCTGCACCGCGACGTGGACTACATCGTCCGGGACGACTCGGTCGAGCTGATCGACGAGATGCGCGGCCGGGTCGCGCAGCGCCGCCGCTGGCCGGACGGGCTGCAGGCCGCGGTCGAGGCGAAGGAGGGCCTGGACGCCACCGCCGAGGGCGAGGTGCTGGGCACGATCACCGTGCAGGCGTACATCGCGCTCTACCCGACGGTCTGCGGCATGACCGCGACCGCGGTGCTCGTCGGCGACCAGCTCCGCGAGTTCTTCGGCCTCGAGGTCGCGGTGATCCCGCCGAACACCCCCTGCGTCCGCGAGGACGAGCCGGACCGGATCTACGCCACCCGCGCCGAGAAGGAGGAGGCGCTGGTCGACGAGATCACGCGCTGCCACGAGGCGGGGCGGCCGGTGCTGGTCGGCACGCTCGACGTCAAGGAGTCCGAGGGGCTGGCCGCCGCGCTCAACGCCGCCGGCGTGTCGTGCGTGGTGCTCAACGCCAAGAACGACGACGAGGAGGCCGGCATCATCGCGGAGGCCGGCGCGTACGGCGCGGTGACGGTCTCCACCCAGATGGCCGGCCGGGGCGTCGACATCCGGCTGGGCGGCAGCGACCAGGCCGACCGGGACCGGGTGGCGGAGCTGGGCGGCCTGTACGTGATCGGCAGCGGCCGGCACGACAGCCGCCGGGTCGACGACCAGCTCCGCGGCCGGGCCGGCCGGCAGGGCGACCCGGGCGGGTCGGTGTTCTTCGTCAGCCTGGAGGACGACCTGGTGGTCCGGCACGCCGGCGACACCGTGCCGGCCTCGCCCCGGATGAACGCCGACGGTCTGGTCACCGACCCGCAGGTCGACTACGCGGTGGAGCACGCCCAGCGGGTCGCCGAGGGCGTCAACCACGAGATCCACCGCAACACGTGGCGCTACAGCCAGGTGATCGAGCAGCAGCGCAAGGCGCTGGCCGAGCGCCGGGAGCGGCTGCTGACCAGCGACATCGCCGCGCTGATGCTGCTGGAGCGGGTGCCGGAGAAGGCCGGCGACATGGACGAGGACCTGCTCGCCGACGTGGCCCGCAAGATCGCCCTCTACCACCTGGACCGGCTCTGGGCCGACCACCTGGCCGAGCTGTCCGAGGTACGCGAGGGCGTGCACCTGCGGGCGCTGGGCCGGCTCGACCCGCTCGACGAGTTCCACCGCAGCGCGGTGCCGGCGTTCAACGCGCTGGTGCCCGAGATCGAGACGCGGACCGTGGCCACGTTCGAGGAGACCGAGTTCGACGAGGGCTGGGAGCCGGACTCGTCGAAGCTGGTGCGCCCGACCGCCACCTGGACCTACCTCGTGCACGACAACCCGTTCGGCTCGGAGCTGGACCGGCTGATCGCCTCGGTGGGTCGGCGGCTCATCTCCGGGTCGCGCTGACCCGCGCCGAAGGCCCCTTCCGGCGCCACCGGGAGGGGCCTTTTTGCGCGGTTTCGCGCGCGGTCTGCGAGGGTAGTAGGCCGGGGCCCGGCCACAGGAGGGACGGACATGGGACAGGCAACGGTGCCGGACGGGGAGACCGCGCGGACGCACGCGGGGACGGTGGAGGCCCCGGCCCGGTGAACCTCGACACGCGCCAACCCATGATCGACAACCTCGGTGTGCTGGAGACGGCCGCGCTGCTGCGCGAGCTGACCGCCGGCCTGATCGGTGCGGCCGGGTTCGACGAGGCGCTTGACCGCCTGGTCCGGATCGCCCGCGACGCCGTGCCGGGCGTGGACTGCTGCGGCTTCACCGCGCTGCGCGCCGGTGAGCCCGCCGGGGTGGCCGCCTCCGACCCGGACCGGGCCGAGCTGGACGACCTGCGGCACGGCCCGGACACACCGGCGATGACGGCGATCCGCCGCCGGGAGATGATCATCGCGGGCGGGTTGCCCGACGAGACGCGCTGGCCGGCCTGGAGCGAGCGGGCCCGCGCGCTGGGCGTGCACGGGGTGATCTCCGCCCCGGTCGACGTGGACGAGCAGGTGATCGGCGCGATCAACCTGTACGCGGAGGCGCCCGACGCGCTCACCCCCCGGCACCAGCTCACCGCGATGCTGCTCGCCGAGCACGCCGGTCTGCTGCTGGCCGCCGCGCGTGACCGCGAGCGGGCCGCCTCCCGGGCCGGTGAGATCGACGACTCGCTGCTGGCCGAGGGCGTGGTCGGGCAGGCCGTCGGCGTGATCATGACGCAGCGTGGCTGTCCCGCCCCGGAGGCCCTGCGGGTGCTGCGCAGCGCCGCGTCCTCGCTGGACATCCCGCTGCGCGAGGTGGCCGAGAGGCTCGTGCTGACCGTCTCCCGGCCCCGGGACAACTGAGCGACAGTCGTTTCACCCCGCGGCACCTCGGGTAGCACTCTGGACTGGTGAGCTGCGCCGACCTGGGGAGGAAGCGATGCAGAGCCGACTGCGGGTGCAGGGGCATCCCATTCAACCGATGCTTGTCACGTTCCCGTTCGGCCTGTTCGTCTGCGCCGCGGTCTTCGACCTGGCCGACGTGGCCGGCGGCCCGGCGTTCCTCGGCGAGGTGGGCTACTGGACCGCCGTGGCCGCGCTCGTCGCCGCCGGGCTCACCACAGTCGCCGGCCTGGTCGACCTGTGGGACGTCCGCGCCGGGCGCACCAGCCGGACCGTGCTGACGTTCAACCTGGTCAACGCCGTCATGGCGGCGCTCTTCCTGCTGTCCTGCCTGATCCGGGCGAACGCGCCGCAGCGGGGCGCGAACGGCGCCCTGCTCGCCGCCGAACTCGTTGCGCTCGCCGTCGGCGCGGTCGGGGTGGCCCTGGGCGCGCGGCTGATGCAGCAGTTCGACCGGGCCGCCGAGCCGAGCGGCTTCGAGACGTTCGGCGACGTGCCCGCCGGGTCCACAGTCGAGATCGCCCGCCCGCGCCCGTTCTGACCCCTGCGGAAATGCGTTGCCGCAGCCACCGCCGGGCGGCAGGCTCACGGGCATGGTCGGCACGTTCGAGGAACTGGTAGCCGAAGCCGAGGCGGCGCCGGTCGAGGGCTGGGGCTTCGACTGGCTGCGCGGCCGCGCCACCGAGGAGCGCCCGCCCTGGGGGTACGCGCGCCTGGTCGGCGAACGGATGGCCGCCGTGAACGCGGCGCTGGACATCGACACCGGCGGGGGAGAGGTGCTGGCCGAGGTGCCCGCGCCGCCGCCGCTGCTGGTCGCCACCGAGGCGTGGCCGCCGAACGTGCCGGTGGCCCGGCGCCACCTGCGCCCGCTCGGCGCGTCCGTGGTGCGGGTGGGCGACCGCCCGCCGCTGCCGTTCCGGGACGCCGCCTTCGATCTGGTCGTGAGCCGTCATCCGGTGCACACCTGGTGGGGCGAGGTGGCCCGGGTGCTGCGACCCGGCGGCGCCTACCTGTCCCAGCAGATCGGCCCCGGCACGATGCGGGAGCTCAGCGAGGCCGTCCTCGGGCCGCTGCCGCCGCCGGAGCACCGCCATCCGGAGGCGGCGGTCGCCGAAGCGCGGGCCGCCGGGCTGACGGTGGTCGACCTGCGTGAGGCCACGCTGCGTGCCGTCTTCCATGACATCGGCGCGGTGGTCTGGTTCCTGCGCAAGGTGGTCTGGACGGTGCCCGGCTTCACCGTCGGCCGCTACACCGACGAGCTGCGCCGCCTGGACGAGCGGATCCGCGCCGAGGGACCGTTCGTCGCGTACGCCCGCCGTTTCCTCATCGAGGCGCGCCGGGACTGAGCGGGCCGGGCCGGTGGGCGGCGGCGTGGTGCGCGGCCAGCACGTCGGCGCCGAAGTCACCGGCCGGGCGGCGCAGCACGGTGTGCGCGTGGTTGCCGTCGTCGGTGGTGTTGTCGTACTCGATCAGCAGGTCGTCGCCCTGCACCCGGTAGTAGTGCCGCCGGCCCGGCTCGACCGGGCCGGCCCAGGCGAAGTGCAGCTCGCCGCCGTCGAGCCGGTCGGCCTCCCGGGCCGCCAGCTCCGGCGGGAGCCGGTCCAGGTAGAGCGCGACCAGCCGGTCGAGCAGCGCCCGGCCGGTGGGCCGCAGCCGCCCCCGGGGTACGCCGAGCGGGTCGAGCCGTCCCGGCGCGGTGGCCCGGGTGGCGCTGATGATGTCGGCGGGCGCCTCGTCGGCGATGATCGCGGCGGAGCGGCCGGCCGGTCCGAGCGCGTCGAGCAGCTCGCGGGCCAGGTCCTCCTCGGGGCCCAGGGGCCGGGAGACCGGGCGGCCGGCGTGCCGGACGGTGGCCGGGTTGGCGCCGAGGAAGACCGGCGCGGGTGAGACCCGGTCGTCGGCGACCGTCATGCTCACCGACAGGTGGTGTCCCTCGAACCGCCAGGCCCAGTCGTCGTCGCGGGCCGGGTCGCCGAAGACGGCCACCCAGTAGTCGCCGCTGTGCCGGCCGCGCCGCCAGTCCTCGGCCCGGTCCAGCACCTCCTCCAGCGCCATCACGGTCATGGCCTGGGCGTACGCGGCCGGGCTGAGCGCGGTGGCGAGCAGCCGGTGGGCGGCCTTGTGGGCGTCGACGTCCAGGCCGGCGAGCGCGACGCCGGGCCGGGGCCGCGGCCGGTACTCCAGCCACCGCCGGGCCGGCTCGTCATCGAAGGCGTGCCGGGCGGCGCCGCGGGCCGGCTCGTCCAGCGCGGCCAGGAACGCCGCGGCGGCCGTGCGCATCTGCTCGGGTACGGGATCCTCCACCGTCCCTGTATACCGCCCGCCGGTCACGCGCGGCCGAGCAGCGTCAGCATGTCGGGCAGCTCGAAGAACCGGGCGGTCTCCACCGCGGACGGTCCGCCGTGGTCCGGGTCGGCGCCGGCGTCGAGCAGCGCGCGGACGGCGGCCTCCTGGCGCCGGAACACCGCCGCGGCGAGCGCGGTCTGCCCCCTGTCGTTCACCCGGGCCGGGTCGGCGCCCCGCGCCAGCAGCGCGGCCACCGTCTCCGGGTGGGCGTGGTACGCGGCGAGGATCAGCAGCGTGTCGCCCTTGGCGTTGGTGAGGTTGACCGGCAGCCCGGCGTCCACGTTGGCGGCAAGTTCCTCGGTGGCGCCGGCCCGCGCCAGGTCGAACATCCGGTGGGCGAAGGCGATGGTCTCGTCGTCGAGTTCGTCGGGCATCCGCCCAGGCTATGGCGTCGCGGCCGGACGCGCCTGGTACCTTGCGCAGCCGGGCACGGGAGGCGCGCACATGGACGATCGGGTGTACGTGGGCAACGCGGCGGTGGACGGCGCGACCGACGCGGGCTGGCTGCTGGGCCACTTCAAGCCGGCCGGGGACGTGCGGCACAGCACCGACGTGGAGGTGAAGTGGGGCGTGCACCCGGCGGGGGAGACCCGGTCCCGGTGGGCCACCGGTGAGCGGCGTACCGCCCTGCTGGTGCTGATCAGCGGCGCGTTCCGGATCGAGCTGCCGGACCGGACGGTGGTGCTGCGCGCGCCCGGTGACTACGTGGTGTGGGGCCGGGGTGTGGACCACTCCTGGTACGCCGAGCGCGAGTCCACGGTGCTCACCGTCCGCTGGCCGTCGGTGCCGGGTTACCAGGTGGGCCCGCCGGTCCTCCGCTGAGCCGCGCCCGGCGTCCCAGTATTCGGTATTACCTACTAAACCGATAGGCTTTACCGTCTAAGCTGTGGGAGCACATCCGCTCCGCACCGTGAGGACGCACCGCCGATGACCAGCACCGTTCCCGCCGACCTGCTCGCCGTCGCCGCCCGCTGGGCCGACCCGGACGGCTGGCCGGTGCCGCTGCGATTCGAGGCGCCCGAGCGCTGGTACGCCCGGCTGGACGCCGGCGACGCACACGAGGTGTGGGCGCTGAGCTGGCTGCCCGGACAGGGCACCGGCCTGCACGACCACGGCGGCTCGGCCGGTGCGTTCCTGGTCGTGGCCGGCGTGCTCACCGAGGAGACGGTGAGCGGCGGGCGGCTGCGCCCGCACCGGCTCGCCGCCGGAGCCGGTCGGCGCTTCGGCGCCCGGCACGTGCACCAGGTCACCAACCACGGCGACGAGCCCGCCGTCAGCGTGCACGTGTACCGGCCGGCGCTGACCCGGATGACCCGCTACCACCTCGTCGCCGGCCGGCTCCGGGTCGCCGAGGTGGCCCGAGCCGGTGTGGCCTGGTGAGCCGCCCTCGCAACCCCGACGAACGGAAGGACGCCACGATGGCGCAGACCCCCACCCGCACCGAGCGCTGTCCGGTCCCGCCGCCCGGCTCGCGGGGCATCGACGAGATCCTCGCGGCCGCCCGCGCCCGCCTGCGCCGGCTCGACCCGGAGCAGGCCCACCTGGCGTGCCGGGGCGGCGCGCTGCTGGTGGACATCCGCCCGGCCGCCCAGCGTGCCGCGCAGGGCACAGTGCCCGGCTCCCTCGTGGTCGAACGCAACGTGCTGGAGTGGCGCTTCGACCCGCGCTGCGCGGCCCGGCTGCCGCAGGCGACCGGCTACGACGTCCCGGTGATCGTGCTCTGCCAGGAGGGCTACACCTCGTCGCTGGCCGCCGCCGCGCTCCAGGACCTCGGCCTGCACCGGGCCACCGACGTCGTCGGCGGCTTCGCCGCCTGGCAGATCGCCGGCCTGCCCACCCTCGGTCCCACCCCGCCGACCCGACCCTCGTCCGCCGCGCCCCCGGTCACCGCCGCCGGGGCGCTCCGCTGACCGTCCCGCCGCACCCGGCTGGGCGGGGCGACCGCCCGCACAGGAGGCTCCCATGTCCGTCGTCGCCCTCACCACCCGTCCGGCCCGCCCGGGCCGCCCCGACCGGGCCGTGCCGCCCCGGCCGCGTACCGCACCGACGCTCACCATCACGCTCGACCTGGGCGCCGGGCCGCTGACGCCGGGCCTCGCACGCCTGGTCGACCTGCTCGACGAACTGGCCGCGTCCGGCGAGGGACTGGCCGCCTCCGGCGAGGGGCCACCCGCCCGTACCGTGCTCGACCTGCGCCGCGGCGACGCCGCCGCCCCGGCGGCGCCCGTCCCCGGCGGCGTGCGCATCCTCACCGGCACCCGGCGGGTCCGGCACGGCGGCGCCGAGATCCCGCTGACCCGCATCGAGTACGACCTGCTGCTGTTCCTCGCCGAACATCCCCGCCGCGTGTTCACCCGCCTGCAACTTCTCGCGAACGTCTGGGGCTACGAGCACGCCGTGGCGCGCACCGTCGACGTGCACGTGCGCCGGCTGCGGGCCAAGTTCGGGCCGGACACGCCGCTGGTGACCACCGTGTACGGCGTGGGCTACCGCCTCGCCGACGACGCCGCGATCCTCGTGGACCGCGACGCCTGACCCCGGCCCGGCCGGCACGCGGCGCACCCCGGGATCGGGTGCGCCGCGTTCACGTTCGCCGCTGATCCGCCATTGTGAACGCCCGGGGAGACCCCCCGTACCACCGCGAATCGGTGCTCTGCTGTAATCAACGGGCCTCGCACGCAGAGCGAGCGCACGGCTGCGATGTGTTCGTCAAATGTCACATTCATGCAACGCGGCCGCCCCTTGACCCTCGCAGAGACGCCGGGAAGCATCGATGAAGCGGCGTCCCGGGCCGTGGGGAGATACCCGGACCAGCCCAAGGAGGACCATGTCGGTCAGCCCCGCCTCGTCGCGCGCCGGATGGCATACGTCCCAACCCGCGGTCCCCGGTCGCCCCCCGGGCGGCCAGCGTCGTCCCGCGAACACGGCCGCCGCGCCCATGCTCACCGTCACCCTCACCATTCCCCTGGCCTGCGAGGAGTCGCTGACCCCGGCCGCCCGCCGGCTGCTCGACGCCGCCCGCGAGATGCTCGAACGCGGCGACGCGGTGGTCAGCGCGGGCACGGTCCCGGCCGAGCGCCGGCCCGACGCCGTGCCGGGCGGCCGCGCTCCGGCCCGCCCGCTCGCTCCGACCATCCCCACCCTGCACATCCTCGCGTCGTCCCGGTCGGTGCTGCGCGACGGCGAGCCGCTGCCGCTGACCCGCCTGGAGTTCGACCTGCTGCTGCACCTGGTCGCCCACCCGCGCCGGGTGTTCACCCGGCTGCAACTGCTCAACGCGGTCTGGGGGTACGAGCACGCCGGCGTCCGCACCGTCGACGTGCACGTACGCCGGCTGCGCGGCAAGGTCGGCGTGGACGTCCCGCTCGTCACCACCGTCTACGGCGTCGGCTACCGGCTCGCCGACGACGCCCGCGTCACCATCGACCGCACCGGCTGACCGTCCGGGACCACCACCCGCCGATCGGCGCCGGACGGAGCCCCGACCGCCCGAACCGATCATGTGGTGACCCGCCCGCCCGCGCGGCACGATGGTCCGATGCGCGTGCGCCCGATCAGCCCCGACCGGCTCGTCACCGAGCTGGCCGAGCGTCTCGCCCGCACCGGGACGCCCGGCCGGCTGCGGGTCGCCGTGGACGGCCCACCCGCCGCCGGGCCGGACACGCTCGCCGGGGCGCTCGTCGACCCGCTGCGCGCCGCCGGCCGGCCGGTGCTGCACGTCCGCGCCGGCGACTTCCTCCGCCCCGCCTCGGTACGCCTGGAGCACGGCCGGACCGACCCCGACGCGTACTACGAGGGCTGGCTCGACGAACCCGGGCTGCGCCGCGAGGTGCTCGACCCGGCCGGCCCGGACGGCTCCGGCCGGCTGCTGCCGTCACTGTGGGACGCCGCCGCCGACCGGGCCAGCCGCGCCGCGTACGTCGATCTGCCGCCCGGCGGCGTGGTCCTGGTCAGCGGCGCGCTGCTGCTCGGCGGCACGCTGCCGTTCGACGTCACCGTCCACCTCGTGCTCTCCCCGGCGGCGCTTGCGCGGCGCACCGACCCGGCGCTGCGCTGGACCCTGCCCGCGTTCGCCCGCTACGCCGGCGAGGTCGACCCGGCGTCCTTCGCCGACGTGGTGGTCCGGGCCGACGATCCGCGTCGTCCGGCGCTCGTCGAGGCCGCCTGACCAGCGGCTGCGGACTCACCGGAAACACTCAGGAAACAGCCGGTTTGACCCGCCGAGGGCGGGGGTAATCGCCCGGCTCACAGAGCACGGGTGATCTCGTCGCCCGCGCATCCACAGTCGGACCGGGTCCGGGGCGCTGGCCGCCCCGGTCCGGTATGAGGGTGTAGGAAAGGCAGGCAGCGATGCTCGTCCACGACACGACAGCCACCGGCCGCTCCCAGGCGGAGGTCGACCAGATCCGGCAGTCCCTGCGGTCGCGGTACGACGAGCTGACCGCCGAGTACGAGAACACCGTGGCGCAGAGCCAGGTGCTGCGGCTGGTGGAGGTCGGCGACACCGCCGGCGACGACCAGGCCGACAGCGGCACCAAGACCGCCGAGCGGGACACCGCGCAGTCGCTGCTGCGCACCATCCTGGACCGGCGGGCCCAGTTCGAGCACGCGCTGACCCGCCTGGACGAGGGCACCTACGGCTTCTGCGAGGGCTGCACCGCCCCGATCCCGGTGGAGCGGCTGGAGATCTTCCCGTCCGCGACCTCCTGTGTGGCCTGCAAGCAGACCAGGGAGCGGCGGGCGGCCTGAACGCCGTTCCGGTTGCCGGTCGGTCCTGCAGCGCGGTGAACTCCCATCATGGGTGAGATCAAGGTGGGCACCGCCTCGTGGACCGACCGGACGCTGCTCGACTCCGGCTGGTACCCGGCGAGCGCCGACACCCCGGAGAAGCGGCTGTCCTACTACGCCCGGCAGTTCCCGCTGGTCGAGGTGGACGCCACCTACTACTCGCCGCCGGCCGAGCGGACCGCCAGGCTGTGGGCCGAACGCACCCCGCCCGGGTTCACGTTCAACGTCAAGGCGTTCAGCCTGCTGACCGGCCACCCCACCCGCGTCTCCGCGCTCTACAAGGACCTGCGCCCGGACACCGACAAGCGCAACGTCTACCCGGACGACCTGCCCGCGCAGGCGTACGAGGAGGTGTGGACCCGGTTCCTGTCCGCCCTCGACCCGCTCGTCGAGGCCGGCAAGCTGGGCGCGCTGCTGTTCCAGTTCCCGCCCTGGTTCACCATCAAGCGCGCAAACAAGCAGTACCTGCTGGAGGTGGCCCGCCGGTGCGCGCCGCTGCGTCCGGTGGTCGAGTTCCGGCACGCCTCCTGGTTCGACGGCGACAACGCCGAGGAGACGCTCGGCTTCCTGCGCGAGCACGACCTGCCTTTCGTCTGCGTGGACATGCCGCAGGGACACAAGTCGTCAGTACCGCCGGTGCTGGCGGCCACCGCGGACCTCGCGGTGGTCCGGTTCCACGGGCACAGCGACAAGTGGACCAGCAAGGACATCCACGAGAAGTTCGGCTACGACTACTCCGAGCGGGAACTGCGCGACTGGGCGCCGAAGCTGCGCGAGCTGGCCGGCGAGGCCGGGCAGACACACATCCTGATGAACAACTGTTATCGGGACTACGCGCAGCGCAACGCCACCACACTCGCCGGCCTGCTGGACGCCTGAGCGACTCACCCGGTCCGGGTGAGGTCCACTCACCCACCCCCGCCGCAGCATGAACGGTGGGCGCCGGCTCGGGCGCCGCGACGAGGAGGTGGGTCATGACGGTACGGGTGGTGGCGGACCGGCGCCGCGGTGGCGTACTGCACGTGGTCGGCAGCTCCGAGGCGCCACGGCGGGCCGAACGGCCCGGCCGGTTCAGTCCGACCCGGTTGTGGCGGGGCCCCAGCGGTCCGCCGCGCCGCGCCGACGACCGACGCTGGGAGACCGAAGTACGGGGGTGAGCCCGATGGCCGAACAGCTGTTGTCCGCGTTCGAGTCCTCGCTGGACAAGACGAACGTGATCCTCAAGGAGATCGAGTCCGCGTACGGCTGGCCGAAGGAACAGCGCAACCAGTCCTACGCCGCGCTGCGTACCGTGCTGCACCTGTTGCGGGACCGGCTGCCGGTGCAGGAGAGCGCCGAGTTCGCCCAGCAGTTGCCGGTGCTGGTGCGAGGGATCTACTTCGACGGCTGGCAACCGGAGAACGTGCCGATCAAGCTCAACCGCGACGACTTCCTGTACGAGGTGCGCCAGGGCTTCCCGTACGACGTCGAGGGCGGCGCGCAGCGGGTGGTGCAGGTCGTGCTGGACACGCTGCGGCGGCACGTCACCCAGGGCGAGTGGGAGGACGTGAAGGCCACCATGCCGGGTGACCTGCGTCAGATGATTCCCTGATCCGGCACCGGACCGGCCCGTCCCGCCCCCTCGGCGGGGCGGGCCGCCGGCGTGCCGGCCAGGAACATCGCCGTGCCCTACTGAAGGTTGATCTGGAAGACCTCGAACGTGGCGCCGAACCGTGCGCCGAGCCGGCTGCCGGCCGGCCGGGCCATGCCCTCCAGGAACTCCTCGGCGTCGAAACCGCCGTCGCCGAGCCCGCTCAGGTACGCACCGTGCGCCCGCAGCGACGCCACACCCCTGTCGAACGTGTCGGTCACGTCCACCCCGTGCCGGGCCATGGGCGAACCGGCCGCCCACACCTCGCGGACCCGCGACCACGGCTGCGTGCCGTCGGTGAGCTGCTCCGGGAAGATCCACCGGTTGCCGGCGTCGCGGACCGCGTCCAGCGTGGCCCGGCCGCAGGCGATGTGGTCGGCCTGGTTCAGCGCGTACGCGCCGTCCCACGTCTCCCGGAAGTTGTTCGTCAGCACCACGTCCGGCCGGTGCCGGCGCACCACGGCGGCGATGGCCCGGCGCAGCGGCACGCCGTACTCCACCAGCCCGTCGGGCAGGCCGAGGAACTCGACCTCCGACACCCCGACCACGGCGGCGGAGGCCCGTTGCTCCTCCTCGCGCACCACCCGGGCGCGTTCCGGCGTCATCCCGTCGATGCCCGCCTCGCCGCTGGTGAGCAGGCAGTACACGACCTCCTTGCCCTGCCCGGTCCAGCGCGCCACCGCGGCGGCGGCGCCGAACTCCAGGTCGTCGGGGTGGGCCACCACTGCCAGCGCCCGCTGCCAGTCCTCGGTCAGCGGGGTGAGTGGCTCCGGCTGCGTCACGTGCGTCTCCTCGCGTCGTCCTCCCGCCATCCTGGCACTCGCCCACTCCCGTCGCTTGCCCCGCGAACCGTCCGTACGGCGGCGTCCGGGCGTCTACGGTGTGGTTAGAGAAGATCGGGCGTGGGGTACCACCCGCTGCACACGGACCCCGGCACCACGCGGGGCGGCACACCGAGGGAGCACCCATGGCATTGAACGACGACGACATCCAGAGCAGCGGCGGCAGTGGCCTGGAGGGCCCGGCCGACGGCGGTGCCACCCCGGGTCAGCACGACGGTGGCGCGGACGGCGGCGCGGAGGGTCCGGCCGACGGTGGCGCGACTCCGGGTCAGCACGACGGCGGCGCGGACGGCGGCGCGGAGGGCCCCGCTGACGGTGGCGCGACTCCGGGTCAGCACGACGGTGGCGCGGACGGCAGCGCCGAAGGTCCGGCCGACGGTGGCGCGACTCCGGGTCAGCACGACGGCGGCGCCGACGGCAGCGCCTGACACATGAGCACCACGCACGTCGACCCGCCGGGTGGCCACGGCCGCCCGGCGGTTCCGTTCTCCGCGACCGAGGCGCTGGCCCGGTGCGTGGCGGTGGAGCCGGCCAAGTTCGCCGCCGACCACTGGGGGCGCAGCCCGCTGCTGTCCCGCGCCGCCGAGCTGCCGAACGCCGACGGCTTCACCGACCTGCTCAGCACCGCCGACGCCGACGAGCTGCTCAGCCGCCGCGGCCTGCGTACCCCGTTCCTGCGGGTGGCGAAGGACGGCCAGTTGGTGCCGGCGGCGCGGTTCACCGGCGGCGGTGGCGCGGGCGCCGAGATCGGCGACCAGGTCCTGGACGAGAAGGTGCTGGCGCTGTACGCCGACGGGGCGACGCTGGTGCTGCAGGGCCTGCACCGCACCTGGCCGGCGATCGTCGACTTCGCCCGCGACCTGGGCACCGCGCTGGCCCAGCCGTTGCAGGTGAACGCCTACCTCACCCCGGCCGGCAGCCAGGGCTTCGCCACCCACTACGACACCCACGACGTGTTCGTGCTCCAGGTGGACGGACGCAAGCACTGGCGGATCCACCCGCCGGTGCTGGCCGACCCGCTGGAACGCCAGCCGTGGGGCGGCCGGGCCGACGAGGTCTCCGCGACCGCCGAGGGCCGCCCCGAACTGGACGTGGTGCTGGAACCGGGCGACGCGCTCTACCTGCCGCGCGGCTGGCTGCACAGCGCCCAGGCGCAGGAGTCCAGCTCGCTGCACCTGACCGTGGGCATCCGGGCGCTGACCCGGTACGCGGTGGTCGAGGAGCTGCTCGCGCTCGCCGCCGAGGACGCGCGGCTGCGCGCGAGCCTGCCGTTCGGGCTCGACCTGGCCGACCCGGACGCGATCGAGCCGGAACTGACCGAGACGGTCGAGGCGCTGCGCGACTGGCTGCTGCGGGCCGACCCGGCGGCGGTCGCCGGCCGGCTGCGCGCCCGGGTGAGGCC
>NZ_JBXUOV010000083.1:0-25368 GCF_057196585.1 Micromonospora sp. ATLC20 | reverse complement strand
GCGCGGCGCGCTGCGCGCCGCGGCCCGGGCGGTCCTCGGCGCCGTCGCCGACCTCGCCGCGCTGGTCACCGCCGAGCAAGGCAAGCCGCTGGCCGAGGCGACCACCGAGGTACGCGCCGCCGCCGCGTGGCTGCACTACTTCGCGGGCATCGAGACCGGACCACAGATCGTCGACGGGCGACGCGACACCGCGATCGTCACCGCGCGGCCCCTCGGCGTCGTCGCCGCCGTCACGCCGTGGAACTACCCGCTCGCGCTCGCCGCCTGGAAGATCGCTCCGGCGTTGCGGGCGGGCAACACCGTGGTGCTGAAGCCCTCCCCGCACACCCCGCTCGCCACGCTCGCCCTCGGCGAACTGCTGCGTGACCTGCTGCCACCCGGCGTGCTCAACGTGGTGACCGGGCCGGACCCGCTCGGGGCGTGGCTGTGCGCCCACCCCGTACCCAGGAAGATCACCTTCACCGGGTCGACAGCGACCGGCCGGCGAGTAGCGGCGGAGGCCGCCACCCGGCTCCGGCGGGTCACGCTCGAACTCGGCGGCAACGACGCCGCGTTGGTGCTCGACGACGCCGACCCGGCGCGGATCGCCGACGACCTGTTCTGGGCGGCCTTCGCCAACAGCGGCCAGATGTGCATGGCGGTCAAGCGGGTGTACGTGGCCCGGCCGGTGCACGACGCGCTCGTCGAGGCGCTCGCCGACCGCGCCGCCACCGTCCCGATGGGCCCCGGCGCCGACCCCGGTGTCCGGCTCGGCCCGGTGACGACCCGGGCCCAGCAGGAGTACGTGGCAGGGCTCGTCCGCGCGGCCGTCGCCGGCGGCGCGACGGTGGCCGCCGGTGGTCGAGCCGCCGACGGGCCCGGTCACTTCCATCCGCCCACCGTCCTGTCCGGGGTGTCCGACACCGACCGGGTCGTCACCGAGGAGCAGTTCGGGCCGGTGCTGCCGGTGCTGGCGTTCGACGACGTCGAGGAGGCGCTCACCCGGGCCGACGCGACACCGTTCGGCCTGACCGCCTCGGTCTGGTCGGCGGACCCGGACCGGGCCGCCGCGGTGGCCGCCCGCCTGGACGTGGGCCAGGTGTCGGTGAACGCGCACGCCGCCGGGGTCCGGCCCGACCTGCCGTTCGGCGGGCGGAAGGACAGCGGCCCCGGGGTCGAGAACGGACACTGGGGACTGGCCGGGTACACCCAGCCGCACGTCCTGGTCCGGCCGCCCTCGGATGACCAGCCCTAGTCGAGCAGGTCCGGTTCGGCGTGCACGACGTCCTCGTACATCGGGCGGAAGTTCAGCCGGCCCAGCCCCGGGGTGCCGATGGTGGCCCGGGTGAGACGGGCCTCGGCGGGCGCGATCGGCACCGGCGTGCCGGCCGCCTCCGCCGCGAGCTGGATCCGGCAGCAGCGGTCCATGCTGAAGAACCACCAGGCCGCCTCGTCCACGCTGCCGCCCACGGTCAGCAGGCCGTGGTTACGCAGGATGACCGCCTTGCCGGGGCCGAGCGCCTTGGCGATCCGGTCCGCCTCGTCGCGGTCGAGGACCACCCCGGAGTAGCCGTCGTGCAGGCCGTGGTCCTCGTAGAACGCGCACGCGTCCTGGGTCAGCGGGTCGAGCAGCCGGCCCAGCGTGGCGAACGCGCGTCCGTACACGCTGTGGCTGTGCGCGGCCGCCACGACGTCCGGGCGGACCGCGTGGATGCGGCTGTGGATGGCGTAGCCGGCCGGGTTGATCGTGCCGTCGCCGTCCACGACGGTGCCGTCGGAGTCCACCAGCAGCAGGTCGCTCACGCACAGCCGGCCGAACGACCGGCCGAACGGGTTGATCCAGAACCGGTGCGGCTCGCCCGGGTCGCGGACGGTGAGGTGACCGCCGGCGCCCTCGTCGAAGCCGTACCTGTGGAACAGCCGCAACGCCGCCACGAGGCGCTGCTTGCGGCGCAGCCGCTCCTCCGCGACGCTCCGGGCCCCCATCACGCCGTCCCGAGCAGCGCGGCGACGACCTCGTCGTCGAACTCGGCCAGCCGTCCCGCGTCCGGGCCGCGGCTGATCGCGTACCCGTGCAGGATGCGGGCGTGGGCCACCGGCACCCGCTCGCCGTCACGCCGCACGGCGAAGCGGACGTCGGCGTCGAACATGGTCCCGCGCAGCACGTCGGTGACGGTGAACGTGGTCTCGATCTCCTCCTCCATCCGCGCGGCGGCGAGGACCCGCACGGACGCGCGGGACACGACCGGGATCCAGCCGCGCACGTCGAGCATCCGGCCGACGGAGATGCCGCGTGCCGCCAGGAACCGGTCCACCACCTCCTCGACCGCGCGTACGTAGCCGGAGTGCTGCACCGGCTGCGAGTACTGGCAGTAGAAGTACGGCGCCCGCCACCGCCACTCGAACGGCGTACCGGCTGCGTCGGCGGCGGGTGCGGGATCGCCCGCCCGGACCTCGGCCACGACCGGCACGTCACCGGGGACCGCGACGTCGACGGCCGGGCCGGTCCGGACCAGCGCCGCGCGGACCCGGCCGCGCAGCACCGGCACGCCGCGCGCGGTCAGCCGTACCGCGAACTCGCCGCCGCCGCGGTGCCGCGCCTCGGCGGTCACCTCGTCGTCCACGTCGAGCACCGCCGGCAACTGCACCGAGGCGTCGGCGATCACCAGGCCGAGGCCGTGCTCGTGGTACAGCCGCGAGGGCCCGGCGCCACGCTCGCGGAACCAGGCGAGCACCGCCTCCTCGGCCAGGTACATGAAGTGTTTGAACCCCACCCAGGTACGGATGTTGGCGCCCTCGAAGCGGGGGCGTAGCGCCACGGTGGTGGTCTCGTCCGGCAGGACCGCGGTCACCGGGTCTCCTCTCGACTGTCGGATCGGGGTGCGGACCCGGGTTCCGGCGCGGCGCGTACCGTGACCGCGCGGAACCCGTCCTCGTCGTCGCCACAGCGGACCTCCACGACCGCCGGCCCGCCGGGCGCGCGCAGGGCGTCCGCCGCCAGCGCGACCGGGACCAGGCCGTCGGCACCGTAGTGGCCGCCCTCGCCGCCGGTGCCGTGGCCGTCCGGCGGGTCACCGGGCACCGTCCGCACCGGACCGACCACCAGGTGCGGCGCGGGCACCCGGTCGAGCGGCTCCAGCACCAGGCAGGCGGCGCCGGCCCGCAGCGGACCCGGGCAGCCCGGGCGGGTCGCGTGCAGCGCGACGGCGATGTCGTCGTCCGGCTCGGCGCCGACCACCACCACCCGGTCGGCCCGGCCTGCCGCCAGTAGCCGCAGCCCGGCGGCGAGCGCGTCCAGGCCGGACGTGGCGCCGGAGCAGCACATCAGGCACGGGCCGCCGAAGCCGAACCAGATCGCCACCGAGCTGGCCACCACGTTGGGGGAGGCGTTCGGCGCGGACAGCGGGGACACCGCCCGCCAGCCGTCGGCGCGGGCGGTGGTGACGATCCCGGCGACGGTGCCGACGTTGCCCAGGTTGCTGCTGGCCACCACCGCAGTGCGCGGGTCCACCCGATCCGGCGGGGTGCCGTCGCCGTCGGCCCGGCCGAGCGCCCGGTGCACCGCGCACAGGGCCAGTCGGGTCGCCGTCTCCTTGTACAGCAGTCCCTTGCGCCCGAGGACGGTCCGGGCCCGCTCCGCCGGCGGCGCGTCCGGCCCGGGCAGGTACGCGTACCAGGCGGTGAGTGCCGCCGCCGTTCCGGAGGCGGTCATCGGGCGGCCTCGACGAGCGTCACCGCGTTGACCCCGCCGAAGCCGAACGCGTTCACCTGCGCCAGCGTCGCCCGAGTCCGGGCCGGACGGTCGCGGACCAGGTCGAGGCCCTCGGCCTCGGGCAGCGGCGTGCGCAACCCGGCGATCGGCGGTACCACCCCGGCGCGCAGGCAGCGGACGGCGACGTCGAGGCCGTGCAGCGCGGCGGTGCCGGAGGTGTGCCCGATCGCGCCCTTGAGGCCGGTGACGGTGGTGGGGCCGCCAAGCGCCACGAGCGCCGCCGCCTCCGTCGGGTCGTTGAGTGCCGTGCCCGTGCCGTGCGCCACCACCAGGCCCGCGTCGGCCGGCTCCCGGGCACCCCGGGCGTACGCGTCGTCCATGGCCCGGCGCACACCCTCGGCCGACGGCGCGGTCTCGTGGTATGCGTCGCAGGACAGTCCGGTGGCGACCACCCGGGCCAGCACGCGTGGTGCCAGCCCGGCCCGGGTCACCACGAGCGCGGCGGCCCCCTCGCCCAGCAGCACGCCGGCCCGGTCCCGGTCGAAGGGGCGTACCCGGTCGGCGGGCTCGTCGGCGACCCGGCCGATCATCGCGAGCATCGACTCGGTCATCGCGTCGGTGGCCGCGACGACGACGGCGTCGGCCTCACCGAGTTCGATCATGTCCTGCGCGAGCGCGAGGACGTGACCGCCCGCGCTGCACGCGTTCGCGACGGTGACCGCGCCGGGCACGCCGGCGTCCGCGACGGCGGACCGGAAGTGCAGCCCGCCCGCGCGGAACGGCGCCTGGTCGGCCACCGCCCGCTCGACCGCGCGCAGCTCGCGCAGCCCGGTGCCGACAAGCGCCGCGACGCGGTGCCGGGCCGGGTCGAGCGCCGCGTCGGCGAGCGCCCGCCGGACGCAGTCGCGCAGCCAGCCGGCGGCGGGCCACAACTCGCCGCCGGAGCCGTCCGGGATCGGGTAGCCGTGGCGCACGTGCACGGCGGCCGGGTCGTAGCCGGACATCGGCGCCACCCCGCACCGGCCGCCGAGCAGCGCGGCGAACGTGGCGTCGCCGTCGCCGAAGCAGGTCCGCACCGCGCTCGCCGCGATCTCCACCGGCATCGCGGCCTACCCCAGCTCCGCGAGCGCGGCGCCGGGCCGGACGGCGGCGATCAGCTCACCGATCACCGCCGTGGTCCGCCCGCCGACCGTGACGGTGCCCGACGCGACGGCGGCGCCGTCGACGACCTTGTCCAGCCGTACGTCGTGGCGCAGCACGTCCCCCGGGTACGCGGCACCGGACAGCCGCAGTTCGCGCACGCCGACGAACAGCGGCAGCAGCCCGCTGCCCGGCCCCGGCACGCCGGCGCCCGACCGCAGGAACCAGGCGAGCGCGGCGGCCTGGCCGAACGACTCCAGCAGCAGCGCCACCGGATACGCGTACGCCTCGGGCGGTGTGGTCTCGTCCAGGCCCGCGTAGCACCACTCGGCGGCGGTGACCGCCTTCTCGGCCACGATCCCGTCCGGCCGGACCTCCACCACCCGGTCCACGAGCAGCAGCGGGAACCGTTGCGGCAGCAGCCCGCGGATCGCCTCCTGCCCGACCGGCGCGCTCACCGATACCGCCCGGCGTCGAACTGCGCCTCCAGGCGGGCGCACTGCTCCCCGTCGCCCCGGTGGCAGCGGGCGCGGGCGGTGAGCGGTCCGGTCGCCGGGTCACCTGTCACCTCGACCCGCATGGTGAACTCGCCCGGCGCCAGCACGGGCGCGGTGAACCGGGCCGAGCGCAGCACGGTCAGGCGCGCGCCGTCCACCCCGGCGCAGACGGCGCGCAGCAGCGTGTCGACAAGGAACACCCCGGGCAGGATCGGCCGACCGGGGAAGTGACCGGACAGGTACGGGCCGTCCGGCTCGACGACGGTGCGGGTGCGGATGCGCACCCCGTGACCGGAGCGTTCGATCTCGATGCTGTCGAACGGGCTCAGCGGGGGCGGGTACACGCCGGGGCCTCCTGTCGGTCGGTGGCGCCGCACGCGCGCAGCCGCGCGAGCTCCGCCCGGTCGACGCCGGCCTCGGTGAGCAGCGCCTCGGTGTCCGCGCCGACGGCCGGCGCGCCGTGCCGCACGCGGGTCGGTGTCCGGGAGAACTTGGCGGCCGGGCCGGTCAGCGGGCCCGTGGTGCCGTTGCACAGCGGGACGGTCTGCACCATGTCGCGTTCCCGGACGTGCGGGTCGGCGGCGGCGTCGGCGAAGTCGCGTACCGGCTCGGCCGGGATGCCCGCGGCGGCGAGCCCGGCCGCCGCCTCGGCGACGGTCCGCGCCTCGCACCACGCACCGACCAGCGCGTTGACCTCGTCGCGGCGGGCACGGCGCTCCTCGTTCGTGGCGAAGCCCGGGGCCCGGGCCAGCTCCGGCCGGTCCATCGCCGCGGCGAGCGAGCGCCAGTGCTTGTCGAGCGCGACCGCCAGGTAGAGCCAGCCGTCCCGGCAGCGGTACGTGCCGGCCGGCACGACGAAGTCGGCCTGGTCGCCCCAGCGGCGCAGCGGCACGCCGGTCGCGCCGAGCGTCAGGTAGCCGCCGCTGTTGGCGAGCAACGCGTCCAGCAGTGACACGTCGACGTGCTGGCCCTCGCCGGTGCGGTCGCGGTGGCGCAGCGCGGCCAGCGCGCCGATCGCGCCGTGCAGCCCGGCCAGGTCGTCGGCGAGGAAGGACGGCGCCTTCATCGGTGTGCCGTCCGGCTCGCCGTTGAGGCCCATCCAGCCCGCCGCTGCCTGCGCGATCGGGTCGAAACCGGCGTCGGTGGCGCGCGGGCCGTACTGGCCCCAGCCGGAGATGGAGACGAAGACGATGTCGGGATTGACGCGCCGGCACTGCGCGTAGCCGACGCCCCATCCGTCGAGCGTGCCCGGCCGGTAGTTCTCCACCACCACGTCGGCGGTGACCACCAGCCGCAGGAACGCCTCCCGGGCCGGTTCCCTGCGCAGGTCCAGCGACACGCTGCGCTTGTTGCGGTGCACCGTCTCCCGGAACCAGGACAGTCCGGTGCCGGGGATGTCCGGCGGCATCCGGCCCTCCCGGTTGCCGGGCATCTCGATCCGGATCACCTCGCAGCCCAGGTCTGCCAGGACCGCGCCGGTCATCGGCCCGGCCCACACCTTGCTGATCTCCAGCACGCGTACGCCGTGCAGCGGCCCGTCCACGTCGTGACGTGCCTCGCGGTAGAAACCGGCCTTGTCCATCTCACCGCCAGCTGTCTGGTATCTGCGATCGGTGTGCCGAGCTGCGGTGCAGCGCCTGCCGCCGCACCTTCCCGGAGTCCTCCCGGGGCAGCGCGGTGGACAGCTCGTAGGAGCGCGGCACCTTGAACCCGGCCAGTTCGCGGCGGCAGTGCCGGTCCAGCGCGGTGGTCAGGTCGTCGGTGAGCGCGTGGGTGTCCACCTCGACCACGGCCCGGACCTGCTGCCCGAACTCCTCGTCCGGCACGCCGAAGACGACCGCGTCGCGGACCGCGGGGTGGCGCAGCAGGACGGCCTCGACCTCGGCCGGGTACACGTTCACCCCGCCGGACAGGATCATGTCGTCGGCGCGGCCGGTCAGGTAGAGATAGCCGGCGGCGTCCAGGTAGCCGCGGTCGCCGTAGGTGAAGCTGCCGTCGGCGCGGTGCGCGGCCCGGGTCTTCTCCGGTGCGTCGCGGTACTCGAAGCCGTCCGGGCGGTGCAGGTAGACCCGGCCCTCGTGCCCGGCCGGCAGCGGCATGTCGTCGGCGCCGACCACCACGATCTCGGTGCGCGGCAGCGGCCGGCCGACGCTGCCCGGGTGCGCCAGCCAGTCCTCGGCGTGGATGATCGTGGCGATACCCGCCTCGGTGGCCGCGTAGTACTCGCTGAGCACCGGGCCCCACCAGGCGATCATCTGCCGTTTCACGTCCACCGGGCAGGGCGCCGCCCCGTGCCAGACGCGCCGCAGCGTGGCGCCGCCGAACGCGGCCCGTACCGCGGGGTCCAGCCGCAGCAGCCGCACGAACTGGGTCGGCACCAGGTGCGTCATGGTGACGCCCTCGTCGTCGATCAGCCGCAGCGTCGCGGCCGGGTCGAACCGGGGCCGGGTGACCAGCCGGAACCCGCGGATCAGCGGCAGCAGCGAGAAGAACATCTGGCCGGAGTGGTACCAGGGGCCGCACAGCAGGTTCACCCCGTCCGCCGGCATGCCCAGCACCGTGCACAGCCGGTTCAGGCGTCCGCGCAGCCGGGGCAGCGGCTCGCCCTGGCGGAACAGCCGGCTGACCACCGCCTTCGGCGCTCCCGTGGTGCCGGAGGTGTAGAGGCCGGTGGCGCCGCTGCCCGTCTCCGGCGGCTCGGCGGCGTCGGCGTGCGCGAGCAGCGGCTCGGCGGCAGCGAACCCGTCCACCGGCTCGTCGCCGAGCACGACGCGCAGTCCGGGACGGCGGTCGTTGCGCTGCCACGCGTCCCGGGCCGCCGGGAGGCGCTCGGTGTCGGTGACCAGCGCCCGGCAGCCGGAGTCGGAGAGCAGATACGCGACCTCGGCGCCGGTGAGGTGCCAGTTCATCGGCACGATCACCAGACCGGCGTGCAGGCAGGCGAGCAGCAGCTCGAACACCTCGTGCCGGTTCCCGGCGAGCACGCCGACCCGGTCGCCCGGGCGCAGCCCCTCCCGGTGCAGCAGGTCGCACCAGCGATTCACCCGCTGGTCGAGGTCCCGCCAGCTCAGCGCCGCGTAGCCGTCGTCGAGCGCGACCGCGTCCGGCGCGGCGGCCACCATCGGGTGCAGCAGCTGCGCCATCGCGGATCCTCCTCGCCCGGGCGGTGCCACCCGGCCCGTCGGTGACCCCAGCAACGTAGGTTTCGGCCGCCTCCTTTGTCGACTCTCGTATGTGTGGAGTCGTAACGTGTGCCCGGCCCGGTGAAGGGACGATCGGATGACACTGCACCTGCACTGGTTCCTGCCGTCGCACAGCGACGGGCGGGACATCGGCTGGCGTCCGCGGGGTGCCGGCGCGCGGCGCACGGTACGCCGGGAGCCCGACCTCGCCTATCTCGCCCAGGTCGCGCTCGCCGCGGAGCGGCTCGGCTTCGAGGGCATGCTGATCCCGGTCGGGATGTTCTGCGAGGACCCCTGGCTGGTCTCGGCCGCGCTGGCCGGGCGTACCGAGCGGATCCGGTTCATGATCGCGCTGCGGCCCGGGCTGATGTCGCCGACGTTGGTGGCGCAGATGGTGGCCACGTTCCAGCGTCTGTCCGGGGACCGGCTCATGCTCAACGTCGTGGTCGGCGGCGACCCGGACGAGCAGCGCCGCTACGGTGACTGGCTGGACCACGGCCAGCGCTACGAACGCGCCGACGAGTTCCTCACCATCCTGCGCGGGGCGTGGACCGGCGAGCCGGTGGACTTCGAGGGGGCGCACCACCGGGTCCGGGCCGCTCTGGTGACGCGCCCGCCGCGGACCGCGCCGACGGTGTTCGTGGGCGGCTCGTCGGCCGGCGCGCAGGACACCGCGCTGCGCCACGGCGACGTCTATCTGGCCTGGGGGGAGTCGCCGCCGGAGCTGGGCGCGTTGCTCGGCGAGGTACGCGAACGCGCCGGCGGCAAACTCTCCTGCGGCACCCGCTTCCACGTGATCACCCGGGACACGCCGGAGCAGGCGTGGGCCGAGGCGGACCGGCTGATCGCCGGGATGGACCCGAAGACGGTGGCCGCCGCCCAGGAGCGGTTCCGCCGCAGCGAGTCCGAGGGACAGCGCCGGATGGCCCGGATGAGCGCCGGCGCCGAGGGCCGGCTGGAGGTGTACCCGAACGTCTGGGCCGGGTACGGCCTGCTCCGGCCGGGAGCCGGGGCGGCCCTGGTCGGCAGCCACGAGCAGGTCGCCGACCGGATCGCCGAGCTGCACGGGCTGGGCGTGGAGCACCTGTTGCTGTCCGGCCAGCCGCACCTGGAGGAGGCGTACTGGTTCGGCGAGGGCGTGCTGCCGCTGCTGCGCGAGCGCGGCATCCTGGCGGAGGCCCACGGATGACGGCGGCGGTGAGCCCTGACGCGTCGCCGGAACTGCTCGCCGACCCGGCCACGTACGTGTCCGGACCGCCGTGGCGGGAGTTCGCCAGGCGGCGGACCGAGGCGCCGGTGGCCTGGGTACGGGAGCCGGCCCTGCGCCGCCGGTCCGGGCGCGCGGGCGACGGACCGGCGGGCGAGGTGCTGCACCGCGGCGACGGATACTGGGCGGTCACCCGGTACGCCAGCGTGGTGCGGGCCTCCCGCGACCCGGCGTTGTTCTCCTCGGCCACCCGCGGGCCGTTCCTCGCCGACCCGAAGACCCGGGGCGACCTCCAGCGCACCCGCCAGCTGCTGTCCGGCATGGACCCGCCCGGGCACACCCGCCTGCGCCGGGTGCTGACCGCCGCGTTCACGCCGCGCACGGTCCGGGCGCTGCAGGACTCCATCGACGCGCACGCCGCCCGGATCGTGGCGGCGGCGGCCGGCCGGGGTGAGGTCGACGCGGTACGCGACCTGGCCGCCGAGCTGCCCCTGGTGGTCCTCGCCGACCTGCTCGGCATGCCGCCGCAGGACCGGAACCTGATGTTCTCCTGGAGCAACCACCTGGTCGGCTTCGACGATCCGGAGTTCGGTGGCGGCGACGTCCGGACGTTCAAGCGGGCCATGGCGGACGCGTTCGGGTACGCGGCCGACGCCGCCGCCGCGCGCCGCCGCGACCCGGGCGACGACCTGACGAGCGTGCTGGCGACCGCCGAGGTGGACGGCCGGCCGCTGACCGAGCCGGAGCTGTGCGGCCTGTGGCTGCTGCTCGTGGTGGCCGGCAACGAGACCACCCGTCACCTGGTCTCCGGCGCGCTGGAGCTGGCCGCCGACGACCCGGCCGTCCGGGACGCGCTGGCCGACCCGGACCGGGTGCCGGTGGCGGTGGAGGAGCTGCTGCGCTGGATCACGCCGATCATGCAGTTCCGCCGGACCGCCACCGCCGACACCGAACTGGACGGCCAGCCGATCCGGGCCGGTGACAAGGTGGTCCTGTACTACGCGTCGGCCAACCGGGACGAGGCGGTGTTCGCCGACGCGGACCGCCTGCGGCTGGACCGGGCCCCGAACCCGCATCTGGCCTTCGGCGTGGGCCCGCACTTCTGCCTGGGCGCGCACCTGGCCCGGGCCGAGGCGGTGGCGCTGCTGCGGGCGCTGCGCCCGCACCTGCCGCATCTTCGCCGCGCCGGCCCGACACAGCGGCTGGCCTCGAACTTCATGAACGGGATCAAGTCGTTGCCGGTGCGCCTGGTCCGGTAGCGGGGGTGTTCAACCGGGGAACGCGCCCAGTCGAACACGCGCCGGCAGGTGGTCGTACCCGCGGA
The DNA here is from genome assembly GCF_057196585.1 of Micromonospora sp. ATLC20. Taxonomy (NCBI): domain Bacteria; kingdom Bacillati; phylum Actinomycetota; class Actinomycetes; order Micromonosporales; family Micromonosporaceae; genus Micromonospora; species Micromonospora sp. ATLC20. The sequence continues at coordinate 14,327 of NZ_JBXUOV010000083.1, read as the reverse complement.
AGCTCATGTGCCGGCGGCGTACCGGGACGCCGGCCGGCTCGAAGCCGGCCAGGCCGCAGGCGATCCGGTCGAACACCGCCGCCCCCTCCAGCCGGGCGAGCGTGGCGCCGAGGCAGAAGTGCGGGCCGGCGCTGAAGGAGACGTGCGGGTTCGGGGTACGGGCGATGTCCAGCTCATCCGGGCGGGCGAACCGCCTGCCGTCCCGGTTGGCGGCGGCGAGCAGCAGCACGACCAGCCGGTTGGCGTTGATCCGCCGTCCGGACACCTCGATCGGGGCGCGGGTCAGCCGGGCGGTGGCCTGGATCGGCGCGTCGAAGCGCAGGAACTCCTCGACCGCGCTCGGCACCAGCTCCGGCTCGGCCCGCAACCGGGCCAGCACGTCCGGGCGGGACAACAGGGCGGCGCAGCCGGTGGCGATGAGGTTGGTGGTCGTGTCGAAGCCGGCGAAGAACAGGAAGATCACGTTGTCCACCAGCGCCTCGGCGGTGATCGCGCCGCCCGGGTCGGCGGTGGCGAGCAGACCGGCCAGCGGATCGTCGTCGCGACCCCGGCGCTCGCGCTCGGCCAGCAGCTCCCGCACGTAGGCGCGCAGCCAGGTCACCGCGGCGGCGGTGGCGTCCCGGTCGCCCTCCACCCGAATGCCTGCGCCGAAGGCCCGGGCCAGCGTCATCGCGTACGGGCGCACCAGGTCGCGGTCGGCGACGGGGATGCCGAGCAGTTCGGCGGCGACGGTCACCGGCAGCGGCGCGGCCAGCCCGGTGACCAGGTCGGCGTCCCCGTCCATCGCGGTGAACAGCTCGCCGACCAGCTCGTCGACGCGGCCGCGCAGCCCGGCCACGGCCCGGGGCGCGAGCAGCCGGGACATCGCCCGGCGCAGCACGGTGTGCACTGGGGCGTCCCGGTTGAGCACTGTGGCCCGGAAGAAGCCGGTGACCGCGTCGGGCTCGCCCGAGGCCTGGTACACGACGTCGGGGAACTCGTGGCCGACGCGCGGGTCGGCCAGCAGCGCGGTGACGTCGGCGTGCCCGGTGACCGCCCACACGCCGGGACCGGCGGGCACGACCGGCCCGGCCTCCCGCAGTGCCGCGTAGGCGGGGTAGGGGTCGTCCAGTCCGGCGATCGCGGTCGCGTCGTATCGCACTCGCACGACGGGATCGTAGCGCCGGTGGGACGCTTGAAAGCGAGATAGTGCAGCGACGGCGATCACTGACCTGTCGCGATCCCGGCACGTCTGGGGCGTGTGCTCGCCTTCTCCGTCTGATTAGGATTCGCGTATCACGGCTCTTGCGACGCGACGAGAGACGTAAAAGCTAGATACGACATCCCCTGGAGGCGGCGTGACCAAGGGAGCAGCCATGACGGTGGTGGCGGACCTCGACGAGGAGCCGGCGGGGGCGACCGAGGGCGGGCCGGTGCAACTGCTGCCGATCGCCTGCCTGCGCGCGGCCGACTCGCCCCGGCTGGCCGGCGAGGACGACCTGCACGCGCAGACACTGGCCGAGACGGACGCGCCACTGCCGCCGATCCTGGTCCACCGCGGCACCATGCGCGTGATCGACGGCATGCACCGGCTGCGCGCCGCGGTCCTGCGCGGCGAGACGCAGATCGCCGCCCGCCTGTTCGACGGCACCGTCGAGGCGGCGTTCGTGCTCGCGGTGCAGGCCAACGTCACCCACGGACTGCCGCTGTCGCTGGCCGACCGCGAGGCGGCGGCCCAGCGGATCCTCCGGTCGCACCCGCACTGGTCCGACCGGGCGGTCGCGACCGCGGCCGGGCTCGCGGCGAAGACCGTGGCGAGCATCCGCCGGCAGGACATCGGGGCCCCCGACGTGCACGCCCGGCTCGGCCGCGACGGCCGGCTGCGCCCGGTCAACAGCGCCGAGGGCCGCCGCATCGCCAGCGAGCTGATCAGCCGCAAACCGGAGGCGTCGCTGCGCGAGATCGCCAAGACCGCCGGCATCTCCCCGGCCACCGCCCGGGACGTACGCGAGCGGATGAAGCGCGGCGACGACCCGCTGCCGCTGCGTCAGCGCGGTGGTGAGCCGCGCCCGGCCCGGGCCGGCCTGAGCCGCCGGCCACCGATGCGGGAGCGCTCGGTCAACCTGCAGAACCTGCGGCACGACCCGTCCGTCCGGTTCACCGAGTCCGGCCGTGCACTGCTGCGCTGGCTCGACAGCCAGGCCACCGGGCCGCAAGGCTACGCGGAGCTGATCGGCACCATCCCGGCGCACTGCACGTACGTGGTCGCCGACATCGCGCGCAGCATCGCCGAGGAGTGGCTCGAGTTCGCGGACCAGCTCAGGCAGCGGGCGAACGAGGCGGCCTGACGTCGCCACCGGTGGGATTGGGGACAAATGGATACGCAGCACGAGCTGACGCTCGACCGGGTCCGCGCCGACATCGGTGCCGCGGTCGGCGACACCGACGCGCTCGACGCCTCGGACGGCGACCTCATCGCCTGCGGCCTCGACTCGCTGAAGGTGATGCGGCTGGCCAGCCGGTGGCGGGCGGCCGGAGTGGACGTCAAGTACGCCGAACTCATGGAACGGCCGACGCTCGCGGGCTGGATGGACCTGCTCACCGCACGTCAGGCGCCCGCTCCCGCCACCGCCGCTCCCGCCACGTCCGGCGCCCCGGCGGACGACCCCGGAGGGCCGTTCGACCTCGCCCCGATGCAGTACGCCTACTGGGTCGGCCGGCACGAACAGCTCGTGCTGGGCGGCGTGGCCACCCACTTCTACGCCGAGTTCGACGGCGCCGCGATCGACACCGCCCGGCTCGACGCCGCCACCCGGGCGCTCATCGCCCGCCACGACATGCTGCGCGTGACGATCCTCGACGACGGCCGGCAGCGGGTCGCCGACTCCTCGCCGTGGTCCGGCGCCACCGTCCACGACCTGCGCGACCTCGACGGGCCGGCGGTCACCGCGCGGCTGGCGGAGATCCGCGACCGCCTCTCGCACCGGCGCTTCGACATCGCCCGGGGCGAGGTCTTCGACCTGGCCGTCTCGGTGCTGCCCGGCGGCGCCAGCCGGCTGCACCTCAACATCGACATGATCGTCGCGGACGCGCTGAGCTTCCGGATCATCCTCAACGACCTGGCCGAGCTGTACGCCGACCCGGACGCCGCGCTGCCGCCGATTCGCTACAGCTACCGCCGGTACCTCGCCGAGCGCCGCGCCGCACCGGCCCGGGGACGGGAGGCGGCCGTCGCCTACTGGCGCGAACGCCTGCCGGAGATGCCCGCCGCGCCGCAGGTGCCGCTGGCGACCGCGCCCGAGCGCCTGGCGGTCCACCGCGTGGTCCGCCGCTTCCACCGTCTCGACGCGGCCTGGCGCGAACGCCTCGACGACCGGGCCCGGACGCACGGTGTCACGTCGTCGATGGTGTTCGCCGCCGCCTTCACCGAGGTGCTGTCCGCGTGGAGCGCCGAGCCCGACTTCCTGCTCAACGTGCCACTGTTCGACCGGGATCCGCTGCACCCGGACGTGGCGCACCTGGTCGGCGACTTCACCAACCTGCTGATCGTGGCCGTGCACACCGGGGAGGGCACCTTCCTCGACGCCTGCCGCCGGCTGCAGGACCGCGTCCGCGCCGACGCCCTGCACAGCGACTTCTCCGGCCTGGAGGTGCTGCGCGCGCTCTCCGCCGAACGCGGCGCGCAGGCGCTCGCGCCGGTGGTGTTCACCAGCGCGCTCGGCCTCGGCGAGCTGTTCAGCCGCAAGGTACGCGACTGCTTCGGCGACGCCGGCTGGAACATCTCCCAGGCCCCGCAGGTCTGGCTGGACCACCAGGTCACCGAGGACGACGGCGGGCTGCTGCTCAACTGGGACGCCGTCGACGGCCTGATCCCCGCCGACGTGCTCGACGACATGTTCGCCGCGTACCTGTGGCTGCTCGACCGGATCGTCACCGACCCGGTGGCCTGGACCGAGCCGGTGCCGAGCCTGCTGCCGGAGGCCGCCGCCCGCCGCCGGGCGGCGCTGAACGACACCGCCGGCCCGCAGCGACGGACCACGCTCACCGAGGGGTTCCTGGCGCACGCCGCCGCCGAACCGGACCGGATCGCGCTCCTCGCCGCGGGGGCCGTCGTGCGCTACGGCGAACTCGCCCAGCGGGCCCGGCGGATCGCCGGCCGGCTCGTCGCCGCCGGGCTGGACCCGGGCGACACGGTCGCGGTGACCCTGCCGAAGGGGCCGGCGCAGATCGAGGCGGTGCTCGGCGTGCTGTGCGCCGGGGGCGTCTTCGCCCCGGTCGGCGTCGACCTGCCGCCGGTGCGCCGCGCCGCGATCCACCGGGCCGCCGGGGTGCGGATCGTGCTCACCGACACGGCCACCCGGGACCAGCCGATCTGGAGCCACGGACTGCCGGTGCTCGCCGTCGAGGAGGCCGCCGACGCGCCGCCGCTCGCCGAACTCCGGCCGGCCGGGCCCGACGACCTGGCGTACGTCATCCACACGTCCGGCTCGACGGGCGGCCCGAAGTGCGTGGAGATGACGCACCGGGCGGCGATGAACACCGTCGAGGACATCGGCGACAGGTGGGGCATCGGCCCGGACGACCGGGGGCTCGCGCTGTCCGCGCTGGACCACGACTGGTCGGTGTACGACATCTTCGCGTTCCTCACCGCCGGCGCCGCGCTGGTCTGCGTCGACGACACCGCCCGCCGCGACGCCGAGCACTGGCTCGACCTGGTCCGCCGCCACCGCGTCACGGTGTGGACGTCGGTACCGGCGCTGCTGGACATGCTGCTCGTGGCGGCCGAGGGCGAAGCGGCGGAGCAGGCCGGCGACCTGCCGTTGCGGCTGGCGCTCGTCGGTGGCGACTGGGTGGGGCTCGACCTGTACGACCGGCTCACCGCGCGGGCGCCCGGCGCCCGCCTGGTCGCGCTCGGCGGCGCCACCGAGGTCGGCATCCACTCCACCTGGCACGAGGTGACCGAGGTGCCGGCGCACTGGCGGTCGGTGCCGTACGGCGCCCCGCTGCGTAACCAGCTCACCCGCGTGGCCGACGGGCTCGGCCGGGACCGGCCCGACCTCGTGCCCGGCGAGCTGTGGCTCGGCGGCGTCGGTGTCGGGCCGGGCTACCGGGGCGACCCGGAACGCACCGCCGCGCGGTTCGTCGAGCGGGACGGGCAGCGTTGGTACCGCACCGGTGACCTGGCCCGTTTCCACCCCGACGGGCGCCTGGAGTTCCTCGGCCGCCTCGACGGCCAGGTGAAGATCCTGGGACACCGGCTCGACCTCGGCGACGTGGAGGCGGCGCTGCGCGAGCACCCGGGCGTGGCCCGCGCGGTCGCGCTGACCGTACCCGGCGAGGCCGGACCGCGGCTGGTCGCCGCGGTGACCCCGGTGGCCGGCGTGCCAGTCGACGCGCAGACGCTGCGGGCGTACGCCGGGGAGCGGCTGCCGCCGTACATGGTGCCGCACCGCGTCGACGTGCTGGACGCGCTGCCGCTCACCGCGAACGCGAAGATCGACCGGACCGCGCTCGCCGCCCGGTTCACCGACGACACCCGGCCCGCAGCCGAGGCGCCGGGCCGGCTGACCGGTCCGGCCGAACTCGCCGTCGCGGCCGTCTGGGCCGACCTGCTCGGCCGGCCCACCGTCGGCCCCGACGACAGCTTCTTCGCCCTCGGCGGCAACAGCCTGCTCGCCACCCGCCTGGTCACCGCCGTGCGGGCGGCCGGATTCCCGGGCGCGCGCCTGTCCACGCTGTTCGCCGCGCCGACGCTCCGGGCGTTCGTGGACCGGCTCGGCGAGGCGTCCGCGCCGGTCGCCCCGGCCGCGCCCGCCACTGCCGTGCCGGTCGCGGCCCACCCCGAGCGACGGTACGAGCCGTTCGACGCCACCGAGGTCCAGCGCGCCTACTGGCTGGGCCGGCGTCCCGAGTTCACCCTCGGCGGCGTCGGCTCGCACTGGTACTGGGAGTTCGAGGGTGAGCAGGTCGACCTGGAGCGGTTCGAGGAGGCGTTCAACCGCGTCGTCGCCCGGCACGACATGCTGCGCGCCGTCTTCGACGACGACGCCCGGCAGCGGGTGCTGCCCGAGGTGCCGCACTACCGGATCACGGTTACCGACGCAGACGGTGACGCGTACCCGGTCGCGGTCGAGCGGATGCGCGACGACCTCGCCCACCTGGTGCACGACCCGGCCGCCTGGCCGATGTTCGCGGTCCGCGCGGTCCGCTCGGCGGACCGCACCCGCATCGGCCTCAGCCTCGACTTCCTGGTCCTCGACGCGCTCAGCATCATGATCGTGCTGGCCGACCTGGCCGAGCTGTACGCCGACCCGGCGGCCGCCCTGCCCGAACTGGGGATCACCTTCCGCGACTGCGTGGTGGCCGGGGATCCCGACCCGCAGCGCCGCGAGGCCGCCCGGCGCTACTGGACGCAACGGCTGCCGCACCTGCCGCCCGGCCCGCGGCTCCCGCTGGCCCGCGACCCCCGCCAGGTCGACCGGCCCCGCTTCACCCGTCGGGAGGGACGCCTGAACGACCAGGCGTGGTCGCGCCTTGTCGCGCGGGCCGCCGAGCACGGCGTGACCCCGTCCACTGTGGTCGCCGCCGCGTTCGCGGCCGTCCTCGGGCGGTGGAGCGCCACGCCGGACTTCACGCTGAACCTCACGCTGTTCGACCGGCCCGCCACCCACCCCGACATCCCCCGCATCGTCGGTGACTTCACCTCGCTGCTGCTGGTCGCGAACACGCCCGAACCGGGGGAGAGCTTCGCCGCCGCCGTCCGCCGGCTCCAGGGCCGCGTCTGGGCCGACATCGAGCACAGCTCCTTCTCCGGCATCGCGGTCCTGCAGGAACTGGCCCGGCACACCGGCTCGGCGGAGGTCGCCATGCCTGTGGTGTTCACCAGCACCATCGGCGTCAGCGCCGCCACCGATCGCCCGTTCGGTCTGACCACCCCGTTCGGCCGGTACGTCACCGGCCTGTCCCAGACCCCGCAGGTGTGGCTCGACCACCAGGTCACCGAGCACGAGGGCGGGCTGCTGTTCAACTGGGACGCGGTCGAGGAGCTGTTCGCGCCGGGCGTGCTCGACGCGATGTTCGACGCGTACCGCGCGTTGCTGCGCCACCTCGCCACCGCCGGCTGGGACCGGCCCGCGCCGGTGCCGCTGCCGGCCGGGCAGGCGCAGGTGCGGGCCCGGGTCAACGACACCGGCGCACCGGTCACCGACCGGCTGCTGCACGCCGGGTTCGCCGCCGTCGCCCGCGACGACCCCGGCCGTACCGCACTGGCCTGGGGCGACGGCGCGACGCTGAGCTACGGCGAACTCGCCCGGCGGGCTCGCCGCGTCGCCGGCGCGCTCGTCGCCACCGGCGTGCGGCCCGGCGACAACGTGGCCGTCTCCCTGCCCCGGGGACCGGACCAGGTCGCCGCGGTGCTCGGCGTCCTGCACGCCGGCGCCGCGTACGTCCCGGTCGCCGCCGACCAGCCCGAGCTGCGCCGGGAGCGGATCCACCGGGGCGCCGGGATCCGGGTCGCGCTCACCGCGTCGGCGGTGCCCGACGGCGTGACCGCGCTGCCGATGGCGCGGGCGCTGGCCGCCGCCGAACTCGCCGAACCGGTCACCGTCACGCCCGACCAGCCCGCGTACGTCATCTTCACCTCCGGCTCCACCGGCGAGCCCAAGGGCGTGGTGACCGCGCACGGCGCCGCCTGGAACACTGTCGACGACATCAGCACGCGCTTCGGCGTCGGCCCCGGCGACCGGGTGCTGGCGGTCAGTGCCCTCGACTTCGACCTGTCCGTCTACGACCTGTTCGGCGTCCTCGCGGCAGGCGGGACCGTGGTGCTCACCGCCGAGGACGAGCGCGCCGACCCGGCCGCCTGGCTGCGCCTGGCCGACACCCACCGGGTCACCGTCTGGAACTCGGCCCCGGCGCTGCTGGACATGCTGCTCACCATGGCGGGCGACCGGCCGCCGCTGCCGCTGCGCCTGGCCCTGGTCTCCGGCGACTGGGTCGGGCTGGACCTGCGGCGGCGCCTCGACGCGGTGACCTCCGGCTGCCGACTGATCGCCCTCGGCGGCGCCACCGAGGCGGCCATCTGGTCCAACGCGTTCGAGGTGACCGAGGTGCCCCCGGAGTGGACGTCGGTCCCGTACGGCTTCCCGCTGCGCGGCCAGCGCTACCGGGTCGCCGACCCGGCCGGCGCCGACCGGCCCGACTGGGTGCCGGGTGAGCTGTGGATCGGCGGGGCGGGCGTCGCGCTCGGCTACCACGGCGACGAACGCCGCACCGCCCAGCGGTTCGTCCGCCACGACGGCGGCCGCTGGTATCGCACCGGCGACCTGGGCCGCTACTGGCCGGACGGCACACTGGAGTTCCTCGGCCGCGCCGACCACCAGGTGAAGATCCGCGGCCATCGGGTCGAACTGGGCGAGGTCGAGGCGGCCCTGGAGAGTCACCCGGCGGTGACCCGGGCGGTGGCTGTGGCTCCCGGGGGACGGCAGCGCCGGCTGCTCGCGGCGGTGGTCGCACCCGGCGGCGTCGATCCCGGCGACCTGCGCGCGCACCTGGCCCGCCGGCTGCCCGAGCACATGGTGCCGACCCGCGTCGAACACCTCGCCGAGCTGCCGCTGACCGGCAACGGCAAGGTCGACCGGGCACGCGTCGAGGCGATCGTCGACCGGCCCGACCACACCGGCGGGGAACGGATCAGCGACCCGGTCGAGGAGGCGGTGGCGCAGCTCTGGACCGACCTGCTCGGCCAGCCGGTCACCGGCCGCCGGGAGAGCTTCTTCGCGCTCGGCGGCAACAGCCTGCTCGCCACCCGGCTGGTGGCCGCGTCCCGGGCCCGGTTCGGGGTCGAGTTGTCGCTGCGTCAACTGCTCACCGCGCCGACGGTCGCCGAGCAGGCCGCCCTCGTCGCCGCCCAGTCCACCGTGGAACTCGCCGTCGAGGAGGGTGTGCTGTGACCGCAGCGCTGCGTGCCGACGCCGCCGCGATCCTGGCCGAGCTGGAGGCCGCCGGCGTCCGGCTGTGGGCCGAGGACGCCCGGCTGCGTTTCCGCGCGCCGCAGGGCGTGCTGACCGAGGAACGGCGGGCCCGGCTGCTCGCCGCCAAACCCGAGCTGCTCGCGTACCTCGCCGAGGCCGAGTCGGGACGCATCGAGCCCGAACCGGCGGCCCGCCACGAGCCGTTCCCGCTCACCGACATCCAGGCCGCGTACCTGATGGGCCGGCGCACCGTGTTCGCGTACGGCGGGGTCGGCTGTCACGCCTACGGCGAGGTGCGGCTGCGCGACCTGGACCCGGAGCGGGTACGCGACGCCTGGCAGGCGCTGGTGGACCGGCACGACATGCTGCGGGCGGTGATCGACGCGAACGGCTCGCAGCGCGTCCTGGCCGAGGTGCCGCCGGTCCGGGTCGCCGCCACCGACCTGCGCGGGCGCCCCGCCGAGGAGGTCGAGGCGCACGTCGCGGCCGTCCGGGCCGCCATGGACCACCGGGTCTACGAACCGCACGAGTGGCCGCTGTTCGACCTGGCGGTGACCCGCGCCGACGACGGCGCGCTGCTGCACGTCTCGATCGATTTCCTGATCGCCGACTTCGTCAGCATCCAGCTGCTGCTCACCGAGTTCCAGGAGCACTACACCGACCCGGATCTGGTCCGGCCGCCGCTCGACGTCACGTTCCGCGACTACCTGGCCGCCGAGCGGCGGCTGCGCGGCACCCGCCGCTACGAGCGGGCCCAGGCGTACTGGTTCGACCGGATCGACACCCTGCCGGCCGCGCCGGACCTGCCGGTCCTCGGCGACCAGTCCGCCGGCGACCCGGTCCGGTTCCGGCGTCACGAGTTGCGTCTCGACGGCGCCGGGTACGCCGCGCTGCGCGAGGCCGCCGCCGCGCACGGGCTCAGCCCGACCGCCGCCGTCCTCACCGCGTACGCCGAGGTGATCGGCCGGTGGAGCCGGCGGCGGCGGTTCGTGCTGAACCTGACCATGCTCAACCGGCTGCCGCTGCACCCGCAGGTGGACCGGCTGGTCGGCGACTTCACCTCGGCCGTGCTGCTGGAGGTCGACGGCGCCGAGGGGACCACGCTCGCCGAACGCGGTGGCGCCCTGCAACGCCGGCTCTGGCAGGACCTCGACCACCGGCTGGTCGGCGGCGTCACGGTGCTGCGGGAGCTGGCCCGCCGCCGGGGCGCCGACGCCGCGCTCATGCCCGTGGTGTTCACCAGCGCGCTCGGTCTCGGCGACACCACCGCGCCCGGGCCGGAGGCGGGAGAGACCGGCTACGGCATCAGCCAGACCCCGCAGGTGTGGATCGACTGCCAGGCGCTGGAACGCGGCGACGGCCTCGAACTGCACTGGGACGTCCGGCAGGGGGTGTTCCCGGACGGTGTCGCGGAGGACATGTTCGCCGCGTTCGGCGACCTGGTACGGCGGCTGGCCGGCGACGCGCCGCCCTGGTCGCAGCCGTCCCCGGTGGACCTGCCGGAACGGCAGCGCCGCCGCCGCGCCGAGGTCAACGACACCGCGGCGCCGCTGTCCGGGCGGCTGCTGCACAGCGGCGTGGTCGAGCAGTGCCGGCGCACCCCGGACCGCCCGGCGGTGCTGTCCGGGGAGCGCACGCTCACGTACGGCGAGCTGCTCGGCCGGGCCGGCGCGGTGGCGGCGGCGCTGCGCGAGCGCGGCTGCGTGCCCGGCGACATCGTCGCCATCGTCATGCACACCGGCTGGGAGCAGCCGGTCGCGGCGCTCGGCGCGCTGCTGGCCGGCGGCGTCTACCTGCCGATCGACACCCGCAGCCCAAGGGCGCGCCGCGACGCGCTGCTGTCCGGCGCCGGCGCGCGGCACGTGCTGGCCACCGCCGCCACCGCCGACGGTCTCGACGCCCCGATCCTGGTCGAGCGGCTGGACCCGGTCGAGCCCGACGAGCGGCTGCTGACGCCCGTCGTCGGCCCGGCGGACCTGGCCTACGTCATCTACACGTCCGGCTCGACCGGCACGCCCAAGGGCGTGATGATCGACCACCGGGGCGCGGTCAACACCGTCGAGGACGTCAACGCCCGCTTCGGCGTCGGGCCGGACGACCGGGTGCTGGCCCTGGCCAGCCTCGCCTTCGACCTGTCCGTGTACGACCTGTTCGGCCCGCTGGCCGTCGGCGGCGCGCTGGTGCTGCCCGACCACGACCGGCGCGCCGACCCGTCGCACTGGGTCGACACGATGCTGCTGCACAGCGTCACGCTGTGGAACTCGGTCCCGGCGCAGATGCAGATGCTCGCCGACTACCTGACCGTGGAGGCCGGCGTCGACCTGCCGTCGCTGCGGCTGGCGCTGCTCAGCGGCGACTGGATCCCGGTCACCCTGCCGGACCAGATCCGCGGTCGGCTGCCCGGGCTGCGGCTGGTCAGTCTCGGCGGCGCGACGGAGGCGTCGATCTGGTCGATCCACCACCCGATCGAGGCGGTCCCGCCGCACTGGCGCAGCATCCCGTACGGCACGCCGCTGACCAACCAGACGTTCCACGTGCTCGACGAGGCCGGCCGCGACTGCCCGGACTGGACGGTGGGGGAGCTGTACATCGGCGGCGTGGGCGTCGCGGCCGGCTACCTCGGCGACCCGGAGCAGACCGCCCGCCGGTTCAGCGTGCACGAGCCCGGCGGCGAGCGCCGGTACCGCACCGGCGACCTCGGCCGCTACCGGCCCGACGGCGTCATCGAGTTCCTCGGCCGGGAGGACGACCAGGTCAAGATCCGCGGCCACCGGATCGAACTGGCCGAGGTCGAGGCGGCGATGCAGTCGCATCCGGCGGTCGGTGCCGCCGTCGCGTTCGTGGAGGGCGAGCCGCCGCTGGACCGGCGCCTCGCCGCCGTGGTCGAGACCGCACACCGGGAGCCGGACCGGGAGGCCGCCGTCCGCGACACCGCCCGGCTCCTCGACGGCGCCCGGCGCCGGCTCGCCGAGGTACGCCGGGAGATGGACGCCGACGCCGCAGTCGCGTTCGCCCGCGAACTGGACCGCACCGCGCTGCTGGCGATGGTGACCACGCTGCGCGGCGCGGGCCTGTTCCACACCGCCGGGTCGGCGCACACGCTGCCGGAGGTGCTCGACGCCGCCCGCGTCGCCCCGAAGCATCACCGGCTGGTCCGGCGCTGGGTCAAGGGCCTGATCGCGGGCGGCATGATGCGCCGCGACGGCGACCGGCTCACCGGCGTACCGCCCGTGACCGCCGACGACGTGGCGGCGGCCTGGGCGCGGGTCGACGAGCTGCTGCCCGGTGGCGGGCACCGGCCCGAACTGGTGGAGTACTTCCGCGCCGCCACCACCCGGCTGCCCGAGCTGCTGCGCGACGACGCCGACCCGATCCAGCTGCTGTTCCCCGAGGGGCGGCTGGACATCCAGGAGTCGGCCTACCAGGGCAACTTCCTCAGCGACACGGTCAACCGGCTGGTCGTCGAGGCGATGTGCACGCTCGCCGCCGACTTCCCGGCCGGGCGGCCGATGCAGGTGCTGGAGGTGGGGGCCGGGGTGGGCGGCACCAGCATCGACCTGATCCCGGCGCTCGCCGCCCACCCGGTGCGCTACCTGTTCACCGACGTCTCCACCTTCTTCCTCAACGCCGCGCAGGAACGCTTCGCCGCGTACCCCTGGGTCGGCTACGGCATCTACGACCTGAACGCCGACTACCGGGCGCAGGGCCTGGAGTCCAACGCGTTCGACGTGATCCTCTGCGCCAACGTGCTGCACTACGCCCGCCACGCCGGCCGGGCCCTGGCACGGTTCAGGGAGATGCTGCGCCCCGGCGGCTGGCTGGTCTTCATCGAGACGACCCGGGACAACTACCAGATCCTCACCTCGATGGAGTTCCTGTTCGACGCCACCGCCGGCGACTTCGAGGACGTACGGGCCGGACAGGACGAGACGTTCGTCTCCCGGCCGCAGTGGCAGATGCTGCTCACCGAGGCCGGCGCCTCCACTGTGGTCTGCCTGTCCGACGAGGACGAGGCCCTGGACCGGATCGGCATGCACGTGTTCGCGGTGCGGTTCAAGGCCGACCGCGTGCCGGTCACCCCGGCCGAGATCACCGCGCACCTGGGCGAGCGGCTGCCCGGCTACATGGTGCCGGGCACGATCGGGGTGGTCGACGCGCTGCCGCTGACCGGCAACGGCAAGGTCGACCGGGCCGCCCTGCCGGCGCTGCTGCGGGCACCGGAGCTGGGCGGGGCCGCGCCGGTGTCGGCGGAGCCGTCCGGCGAGGTCGAGATCGCGCTGGCGAAGGCGTGGGCGGAGGTGCTGGGCGTGCCCACCGTCGGCCGCGACCACACCATCTTCCAGCTCGGCGGCGACTCGCTGCTGGCGGCGCAGCTCGTCGCCCGGATCCGCGAGTCGGTGCCGGCGGCCGCCGACGCCTTCTTCGACCAGATGCTGCGCGACCTGCTGGAGGGGTGCACGCTCGCGGAACTCGCGGCCGGTCTCGGCGCCGGTTCCGCCGCCGGACCCCGGTCCGGGGACGAGACCGGGCCGGACGGGCCGGTGGCACTGGTCGGCCTCGACGGTCCGGGGCCGGACGTGCTCGTGCACGACGGCACCGGCGGGCTCCCCCCGGTCGCCGGTGACCTCGCCGCCACCGGGTCCGGCCTGGTGGTGACCGCGCCGCAGACGTACCTCGGCCTGGACCCGGCGGTGCTCGTCGACTGGCACGCCTCCGCCTGCGCCGACGCGCTGGCCGGGACCGCGCCGCTCGCGCTGGCCGGGCGGGACTTCGGCGCCCTGCTCGCGGTCGAGGTGGCCCGGCGCCGGCTGGAGCAGGGCGGCGAGGTCAGCCGGCTGGTCGCCGTCATCACCGAGCCGTTCACCCCGGACCTGCGCGACGACCTGCTCGTCGAGTACGCCTTCACCAGGGCCCTCGGCGTGGCGCCGCCGGACGTCGGGCTGCCCGCCGAGGCGGACCTGGCACGTGCCGTCGAGGCGGCCGGTGGCGGTGTGCTGCCGCCGGGACGGCTCACCTATCCGCCGGCCGGGCAGGAGGCCCCCGGCGTGACCGACGTGCTGCTGCGGCAGGCCGAACGCCCGGCCGCCGAGCGGCTCGCCGCGATCGCCGCGCGGACCGGCCTGACCGGGGCCGAGACCGAGCGGCGGTACGAGATGTTCCGGCACAGCCTCGATGCGGCGGCCCGGCACCGCGCCGAGCCGTACGCCGGGGACGTCACGCTCGTGCTCGCGTTCGACGGTGAGCGCTGGCCGTCGGCGGCGGAGGCGATCCCGGCCCGCTGGCGCGACCTGTGCCTCGGCGCGGTCGACGTGCGGTGGTCGCGGTGACCGCCGGCCCGGTCGCCGTGGTCGGCGGGTACGGCGCGGTGGGCAGCGC
>NZ_JBXUOV010000082.1:0-25834 GCF_057196585.1 Micromonospora sp. ATLC20 | reverse complement strand
GGCGTACGCGGCGTGGGCCTGCTGCCGGTCGCGGGCTGCCGCCGCGGTCGCGTCCTCGGCCTCACGGCGGGCCTCGTCGCGTTCGGCGTGCGCCGCCGCGACCTGCGCGGACGTCTCCGCGCGCAGGTCGGCGAGCTGCCGCTCCACACCCGCAGGGGACAGTTCGGCGTGCAGCGCCTCGGTGAGCGTCTCCACGATCTGGTCGAGCCGGTCCACCGCCTCCCAGGTGCGCGCCACCTGCCCGGGCAGGCCGGGGGAGTTGCGGTGGCGCATCCGCGAGTTGCGGGCGGCCCGCTGGCAGGCGCCGTCGTTGTCCCGGCAGTAGCGGAACGGGCGGCCCGCGCCGACGCGCTGCGGCACGTCGCGTCCGCAGTGGGCGCAGGGTCGGGTGTCGGTGGCGGGCTCGGCGTCCATCGGGGGCGAAGTCTAGTGGGCCGCGTCCGCGCGGGCCGCGCCGTCGAGGGTGTAGCGGCGTTGCAGCAGCACCGCGACCACCATCACGGCGGCGGGCAGCAGCCCGAAGCCGTAGCGCAGCGCGTCCAGCGCGGCCGGGGACTGGGTCACGCTCTGCCCGGCGGTGGAGGCCACGAACCCGCCGGCGGCGAGGCACAGCGCGTACGCGTAGGGGCCCAGCGCGGCGCCGGTGGCCTCGGTGGCGGTCCACACCCCGGTGTACGTGCCGGCCCGCTCGGTGCCGCCGGCCGCGCGGATCACGTCGGGCAGCATCGAGAACGGCAGCAGTTGCATGCCGGCGAACGCCACCCCGAGCACCGCCACGGCGGCCACCAGCACCGGCAGCCCGGCGGGGCGGCCGATCGCCAGCACCAGCGACCCGGCGGCGAACGCGGCCTGCCCGGCGAGCAGGGCGCGTTGCTTGCCGATCCGCCGCGCCACCGCCAGCCAGCCCGGCGTGACGAGCAGCGCCGGTGCGACGAACGCGGCCACCAGCACCGTGGTGAGTCCGGGGCGGCCCAGCTCGTACTCGGCGTAGTAGGGCACCCCGGCGAGCACCAGGTGGGTGGTGGTGGACATGGCCAGGTACGCGCCGACCAGCCAGCGGAACTGCCGGTCCCGCAGGCTCGCCGCCAGCGCCCGCCACCCGCCCGGGCCGTGCGGCGGGGCCGTGTCGGCGGCGGTACGGCGCAACCGGCCGATCCCGGCGACGCCGACCAGCATCGCGGCGAGCATCCCGGCCGCCAGCACCACGCCCATCCGCAGGTAACCGTCGCGGGTGGCGTCGTCGCCGCCGGCCAGCAGCGGCGCGAGCAGTCCGGAGACCAGGATGCCGAGCGTCAGCACCACCATCCGGAACGCCATCAGCCGGGTCCGCTCGTGGTAGCCGATCCGCAGGTCCGCCGGGGTCGCCAGGTAGGGCACCTGGTACGCGGCGAACAGCAGGTTGCCGGCGACGAAGAACACCGCCACCCAGCCGGCCGCGGCGGCGCCGGTGAGGCCGCCGGGCACCGCGAACAGCGCGGCGAACGCCAGCGGCAGCACACATCCGGCCAGCAGCAGCCGGCGGCGGTGGCCCCGGCGGGCCTGCTCGACGTCGCAGCGGTGCCCGATCCACGGGTGCAGCAGCACATCGGCGATCTTCGGCAGCAGCAGCGTGAGCCCGGCGAGCCACGGCGCGACGGCCAGCACGTCGGTCAGGAAGTAGAGCAGCAGCAGCCCGGGCACGGTGACCCAGACGCCCATGCCGAGCGAGCCGGTGGCGAACCCGACGAGCGGGCCGCGCGGCAGGGTGACCGCGTCGGAGCGCTGATCCAGCCCGGTCATGGCGGTCTCCTGTCCTCGGGGCATGCCGCCCCCAATCCAACGGTTGCTGGATTGTAGGGGTAACAATGGCCGGATGACCATGCCCCGCCGCCGACCGGGCCGGCCCCGGCGCGACGACCAGCGGCCCACCCGTGACCTGGTGCTCGCCGCCGCCACCGCGTTGTTCGCCGAGCGGGGCTTCGACGCGGTGAGCGTCCGCGACGTCGCCGCCGCGGCGGGCGTGGACGCGGCCACCGTCGTGCACCACACCGGCACCAAGGCGCAGCTCTACGACGCCTGCTTCGCCCGGGTGTTCAGCGCCGAGCGGGAGGTCGTCGAGGCGGCCGGGGAACGCGCCCGGGCGGCCCTGGCAGCGGGCCCGCAGGACGCGCTGCGGGCGCTGCACGACCTGCTGGACGTGTTCGTCGACTTCCTGGAGGACCGGCCGGAGACCACAGCGCTGTGGCTGCGCCGCTGGCTGGAGCCGCAGCGCCACGGCGAACTGGACCGCCGCTACGCCGCCCCGCTGTACGGGCTGGTCGAGGAACTGCTGGTGGCGGCGTCCGGAGCGGGCGCGCTGAGTGAGCCGACCCCGCACGTGACGGTGCGTTCCCTGGTCTGGGCGGTGCACGGGCACGTGGTGGCGCTCGCCGCCGGGGCCGGCTCAGGTGCGCGGGAGCGACGGGAGTTCCGGGCGTTCGTGCACCGGTTCCTCGACGCGCTGTACGCCGGCGGCCCGGGAGACACCCGGCCTTGACGCAGGCCCGCACTCCGGGGATTATCCATCGGTCGTTGGATTAAGGAGGCGGGTATGGCCACACCCAGGGTCGCTGTCGTCGGCGCCGGAGCCGCCGGCCTGGCCACACTCAAGGCGCTCGCCGACGCCGACGTCCCGGCCGTCGCGTTCGAGACGGCCGACACGCTCGGCGGCCTCTGGGTGTACGGCGCACCCGGCTCGCCCGCGTACCGCACGCTGCACCTGAACACCAGCAAGGGGCGCACCGAGTTCGCCGACCACCCGATGCCCGCCGACTGGCCGGACTACCCCGACCACACCCGCGTCGCCGGCTACCTCGGCGACTACGCCGACCGGTTCGGGCTGCGCGAGGCGGTACGGCTGCGGCACACCGTCGACCGGGTCACCCGCACCGGCGACGGCTGGCGGGTACGCGCCACCGGCCCGGACGGCCCGGTCGCTGTCGACGTCGAGGCGGTGGTGGTCGCCAACGGGCACAACCGGGTGCCGAAGCGACCCGAGCCGTACCCGGGCGAGTGCACCGCCGAGCAGATGCACAGCCACGACTACCGCGGCCCGGAACAGCTCGCCGGGCGCCGGGTCCTCGTGGTCGGCGGCGGCAACTCCGCCATGGACATCGCCGTCGACGCCTCGTACGCCGCCGCGCGGACGCTGCTGTCGCTGCGCCGCGGCGTGTGGGTGGTGCCCAAGTACCTGCTCGGCCGCCCGTCGGACACGCTCAACGGCGCGCTGGCCCGCCGGCTGCCCTGGCGGCTGCGCCAGCGGATCAGCCAGACCATGATCACCACAGCGGTCGGGCCACCCACCCGGTACGGCCTGCCAGCACCGGCGCACGGTTTCCTCCAGGACCACCCGACGCTGTCCGACGCGCTGCTGTCCCGGCTCACCCACGGTGACATCCAGGCCCGGCCCGGCATCGCCCGCTTCGACGGTGACCGGGTCGAGTTCACCGACGGCCGCCACGACGATGTCGACCTGGTCGTCTGGTGCACCGGCTACCGGGTCGAGATGCCGTTCCTCGACCCGGCGCTGCTCGGCGACGGCGCCGACCGGCTGCCGCTGTACCGGCACGTGTTCCACCTGGACGCACCCGGCCTGGCGTTCGTCGGGCTCATGCAGTCCACCGGCGCGGCGTTCCCCCTGGTCGAGGCGCAGGCCCGGCTGGTGGCCGCGCGCCTGGCCGGCACCTGGGCGCCACCGGATGCGGCCCGGCAGGCCGCCGCCTGCCGCGAGGAGCTGCGCGCCGCCACCGCCCGGTGGGGGCAGCGCCGCCCGCACATGCGCGTCGACTTCGACGTCTACCTGGCCGAACTGGGCCGCGAACTGGCCGCCGGCCGGCGCCGCGCCGGAGCGGGACGATGAGCGCGGCAGGCCGGAACCCGGCCGCCGGAGCAGGCGCTCTGGCCGGGCGGCGGGTGCTGGTCACCGGCGCCCGGGGCACGTTCGGGCAGCACCTGGGCGCGGCGCTGACCGCCGCCGGCGCCCACGTGGTCGGGCTGGACCTGCACGCCGACCTCGACGCCACACCGCCGGTGCTCGGCGTCGACCTGACCGACCCGGCCGCGACGCCACCGGCGGTGGCCGCCGCGGTCGACCGGCTCGGCGGGCTGGACCTGCTGATCAACAACGCCGGGGTGGGCGGGCCCGCGCCCGCCGAGCTGCCGCCGGACGAGGTGGTACGCCGCCAGATCGAGGTGAACCTGCTCGCCGCCTGGCGCACCACCGCCGCCGCGATGCCGGCCCTGGAGGCGGCCCGCGGCCGGGTGATCTTCGTGGCCAGCCGGATGGCGGTGCTGCCGCTGCCCCTCGCAGCCGCGTACGGCGTCAGCAAGCGGGCGCTCGTCGCGTACGCCGACGCGCTGCGCCACGAGGTCGGCACCCACGTCGGCGTCAGCGTCGTCTACCCGAGCATGGTCGCCTCCCCGATCCACGACAGCACCGTGGCGGCCGGGCTGTCGCTGAGCGGCGTGTCCCGCCCGGAACCGGTCGAGGGGGTGGTGGCGGCGATCCTGCGCGCCGCCACCGCCCGGCGCGCGCCACGGGACGTGGCCACCACCCGGCGCGGCCGGATCGAACTGGCGCTGGCCCGGCACGCACCGGCCCTCGCGGACCGGATGGTGCGCCGTACCGTCGCCGCACGGCTGGCCGCCGGTGACCTGGACGGTGCGGCGCTGGCCGAGGGCATGGTCCGGCGGCACCGGCAGGACCGCCGGTAGCCTGCTCGGCATGGCCGTCTCGCCCTACATCGCCCGGCTGCGCCGCCACGTCGGCCACGACCTGCTCATGCTGTACGGCGTCAGCGGCGTGGTCACCGACGACGCGGGACGGGTGCTGCTGGCCCGCCGGGGCGACAACGGCCGCTGGTCGGTCCCGGCGGGCACCGTCGACCCGGGCGAGCAGCCGGCCGACGCGCTGGTGCGGGGAGGTCCACGAGGAGACCGGCGTCAAGGTGGCGATCGACCGGCTCGCCGGTGTCGCCACCCACCCGGTGGTCTACCCCAACGGCGACGCCTGCGAATACCTGAACATCTGGTTCCGCTGCCGGGCGGTCGGCGGGGCGCCCGCGGCCGACGGCGACGAGTCGCTGGCGGTGGCCTGGTTCGCGCCGGACGCGCTGCCCGACCTGGACGACTGGGCGCGGCTGCGGATCGGCACCGCGCTCACCGACGAGGCCCCGCCGTGGTACGCCGCACCGGGCGAGAGCCACCCGGCGCTGCACCAGCCCGACAACCTCTAGCCGAACGCCACCTCGTACGCCCGGTCCGGGGCCAGATCCACCGCACGGTGGCCGCCGGGCGCGTGCACCACCACGCGTTGCGCCACCGGCGACACCAGCCGCGCCCGCACCCGCCCCGGCGCCCAGGTCAGCTCCTCGACGGTGACCCGGCCCCGGCAGGTGACCCCGCGCAGCGCGCCCGAGGGCAGGCCGGGCAGCGGCGCGGGGAGCAGCCGCAGCGTTCCCGGGCGCGACTGCACCAGCGACTCGATCAGCACCGCCGGGAGCGCGTGCGCGGCGTCGGCGTTGTACGTGGTCCGGCCCGGGTTGTGCGCGCTCATCAGCGACCGGAAGAACATGTCCGCGCCGAGGATCTTGCGCAGGTTCACCGCGACCAGCTCACCGTCCCGTAGCCGGGCCGCCGCGAGCGCCCGGTGCAGGCTGCCGTGCGCGGACCGGTTCTCGTCGCCGCGCAGCGTCAGCGCCCGGTGCGCGGCGGCGGCCAGCTCCGGAGTGTCGTCCCTGTCGATCTCGTGCAGCGGCCACACCGGGTACAGGTGGCTGACGTGCCGGTGGTCCTCGTCGCCGGTGCTGCCGGGCCACGCCCACTCGGCGAGCGCGCCGCGCCCGTCCACCAGGTAGTCCGGCGGCCGTATCCCGGCCCACCGGTCGTCGCCTGTGACCTCGGCGGCCAGCCGCAGCGCGTGCCGGGCCGCCGCGACGTCCATCGTGGCGTTCACCGCGACCGGCGCGGTCCGGCCGGTGTCGTCGTACGGGCCGGTCTCCGGCGAGTACGACGGCACCAGCACCGGCCGCCCGTCCACAGCGGTCAGCACGTCCGCGAAGAAGTCCGCCACCTCGGCCAGCCAGCCGGCCACCTCGCCCAGCGGCTCACCGGTGACCAGGTGATGTTCGTGCAGCGGATGCAGCAGCCAGTCCGCGCCGGCCAGCCACGCGGTGAACGGCCAGTCCGGGTGGACGTGGAACAGGTGCCCGTGCTCACCGTCGGTGCGGCTGGGCGCCAGCAACCCGCGTGCCCCGTACACGGCCCGCGCGTTGGCACGCCAGTGGTCCACCTGGGCGGCGACCAGCCGGGCGTGCGCGGCTGTCACCTCCGGCAGCGCGCCCACGTTCGCACCGGCCAGTTGCAGGTTGAGGTTCGCGTCGGTGGTGAAGTCGCCGGCCCACGCCGCGTCCCACGAGCCCAGCCACAGCCCGGTCAGCCGGGGCGGCAGCACCCCGCTGGCGCTGAACAGCAGGTACCGGCCGACGTGGAACAACCGTTCCAGCAGCGCCGGGTCCAGCCGGTCCGGCGCGTCGGCCTGCCGGGCCAGCAGCTCACCCACTGGTAGCGCCCGGTCGGCATCCGGCACGCCGAGGTCCAGGCCGACCCGGGTGTACGGACCACGATGGCGAGGTACGTGCCGGGCCAGCAGCGCGTTGTAGTCCCCGGCCAGCGCGGCGAGCCGCCGCTCCGCAACCCGGGTCCGCCACGGCGGCGCGTCGGGCCGGTCGACGAGCGTGGTGAGCAGCGCCGGTCCGCGTACCCGCACCCGGTCGCCGTCGACGCTCACGTCGCCACGCAGCAACGTCAGTCCTTCGAACCCGTACGCGCCGCCGGCGTGCGGGTAGCGGGCGCGTATCCGCAGGAACACCAGCCCGTCGCGGCGGTACGCGGCGCGCTCGTACACCACGTCGGCCGGTCGGCCGGGCAGCTCACCCGTCGCCCCGACGACGCAGTCGCCCTGGTCGAGGTGCAGCACCGCGACACCGTCGGCGCGGGAGGCGAAGCAGCGCCGCCACCCGCCCGACCACTCGACGGTCACCTCGCCGGTGGTGAAGTCGGTGTCGCGCCGGTAGTCGCGCACCGGTCCGGGCGCGGAATCGACGGTGAGCGCGTACCCGGGGTGGAACGACTGGGTCCACTCCAGCTCACGGCCGCCGGTGAGCAGCCGGGCGGCCTCGGCACGGCGTCCGGCGAGCACCAGTGCGCGGATGTGCGGCATCCGGCCGGCCAGCTCCGGCGCACGCGCGTGCCGGGTGCCGTTGGGCAGGACGAGCCGGTGGTGGTTCACCACGATCCGTTCCGCGTGCGGCCGCCCGTGGACCATGAGTCCCAGCTCGCCGTTGCCGGTGAGGAAGGCGTCCGTCCAGTCGCCTGCCGGCGCGGTGTCGTGGATGCCGTGCGCAGTCACTGGCCGGCGCTGGTGTCCCGCACGGTGAGGTGCGGTTCCAGCAACGTCACCTCCGGCACTCCCTCGCCGCTCAACCGCCGCATGAGCAGCGCCACCGCCTGCCGGCCGACCTCCTCGGCGGGCACCGGTACGCAGGTGAGCCCGGACTGCTCGGCCAGCTCGTCCGGGCAGATCGCGACCACCGACACGTCGCGGGGCACCCGCCGGCCCAGCAGGGGCAGCGTGGCGAGCACCGGCCCGACCGCCGACTCGTTCTGCACGACCAGCCCGGTCACGTCCGGGTGGTCGGCGAGCAGCGCCTCCAGATTGCGGCGCACCGCGGCCGGTCCCTCCTCGCAGGGCCGGGTCACCGCGTCGACGCCGAGCCGCTCGGCGGCGGCGCGTACCCCGGCGCGGGTGCGGTGGGCGAACCCGGTGCCCCGGTCGTAGACCGCGGCGGGCGCGCCGAGCAGCGCGATGCGCCGGTGCCCGGCGGCGGCCAGGTGTTCCACGCACAGCTCGCCCGCGCGCCGGAAGTCGAGGTCCACGCAGGCCAGCCCGGTGCTGTCGGCGGGGTGCCCGATCAGGACACCCGGCAGCGCCAGGTCCCGCAGCAGCGGCACCCGGGAGTCCTCCAGCTCCACGTCCATCAGCAGCACGCCGTCGACGAGTGCGCTGCCGGCGATGCGGTGCAGCCCGGCCGGCCCCTCGTCGGCGGTGACCAGCAGCACGTCGTGGTCGTAGCTGCGGGCGGTGGTGACCACTGCGGTGGCGAAACGCATCACCACCGGCACCTGCATGCCGGTACGCAGCGGCAGCACCAGCGCGATCACGTTGGCCTTGCGGCTGGCCAGCGCGCGGGCCCCGGCGTGCGGGTGGTAGCCGAGCGCGCGGACGCTGGCGAGCACCCGGCTGCGGGTGGTGGCCGAGATGGTGCGTTTGCCGCTGAGCACGTACGACACGGTGCTGGCGGCCACCCCGGCGTGGCGGGCCACGTCGGCGATGGTGACCTGCTCGCCGGGGGTCCGGCCGGTCACCGGGCCGCCCCGAAGCTGGTGCCCGCGGGCTCGGCCGTGGCGTCGCCGCCGGTGACGGCGAGCGTGCCGGCCAGCCGGATGTCGCGCGCGGACCGGCCGACCAGCACGGAATGGACGGCGTCCTCCACCACCATCGCGGCGCGGGTCTCGTCCCACCAGGCCAGATCGGCGGTACGCAGCCGCAGCGTCACCCGGGCGGCGCAGCCCGGGTCGAGCGTGACGCGGGCGAAGTCGCGCAACTGCCGCAGCGGCTGCTTGACCCGGGAGCGCCGCTGCCGGGTGTAGAGCTGCACGACCTCGGTGCCCGGGCGGCGGCCCGTGTTGGTGACCTCGACGCTCACCTCCACCTCCTCGCCGGCACGCGCCGTGGCGGTGCTCAACCGGAGGTCAGCGTAGTCGAACGTGGCGTAGCTGAGCCCGTGCCCGAACGGGTACAGCGGCTCACCTCGGTGGTACAGGTAGGTGGTGTCGGCGCCGATGACGTCGTAGTCGAGCAGGTCGGGCAGTTCGGCGGCGTCGGCGTACCAGGTCTGGGTGAGCCGCCCGCCCGGGTCGGCGGCGCCGAGCAGCACGTCGGCGAGCCCGTTGCCGTGCTCCTGTCCACCGTGGGCGCTCCACAGCACCGCCGGCACGTGTTCCTGCGCCCAGCCTGCCGCGTACGGGTAGCTGCTGGTCAGCGCCAGCACGGTACGCGGGTTCGCGGCGTGCACGGCCCGCAGCAGATCGGCCTGGCCGGTGGGCAGCGCCAGGTCGGCCCGGTCCTCGGTCTCCCGGCCGTTGACCATCGGGTGGTTGCCGAGCACCACCACGGCCACGTCGGCGGCGGCGGCGAGTGCGGCGGCAGCGGCAGCTCCGTCGGCGAGCAGCGTCACGGTGAACACGGCCGGGTCGCCGGTGGCGACGCTCAGCCGCCCGTCAGGTGCGACGCCGACGTGCCGGCCGGTGGCGAGGTGGTGCAGCAGCGCGGTGCCGTCGGGCCGGTGGTGCAGGCGGAACGTCTCGCGTACCACCCAGCCGCCGGGCCCGTCGCGGTCGGCGACGAGCGCCCCGGTGTCGTCGGCGCCGACGTACCGGCCGGTGTCCGCGGCGCGCAGCGCCACCACGTCCTGCCCCCAGTCGACCACGTCGAACTCGGCCGGGCTGTCGCCGAGCGCCAGCGGGCCCTCGTCGTCGTGGCGTACCGCCCGGTCGCCGACGTGCAGGGTGATCCGGTCGGTGCCGGGGTGGGTGGTCACCTCGGGCAGCCGCCCGAGCAGCCCCGCGTGCAGGCTGATCACGTACGGCGGGGTGCCGCTGTACCAGTCGGTGAGCACTGTGTCGGCGAGCGGGCCGAGCACCGCGACCCGGGTGCCGGGGCGCAGCGGCAGCAGGCCGTCGTTGTGCAGCAGCACCACCGACTGGCGGGCGGCCTCGCGGGCGAGTTCCCGGTGGGCGAGGCTGTCGAGCGTGTCCGGCGGCACGTCGTCGTGCGGGTCCGGGGCCAGGTCGCCAAGCCGCGACCGGACGGACAGGATCCGCCGCACCGCCCGGTCCACGTGGGAGGGCTCGATCAGCCCGCGCGCCAGCGCCTCGGTGAGCCGTTCCACTGTGGGGGCGCTGTCCTCGTCGTCCTCGGTGAAGCTGTCGATGCCGGCGCGCAGCGCGGCGGCGAAGCCGGCCACGTGGTCGGGTAGGTACTCCTGCACGCCGGCGATGTTGCCGACCGCCCCGGCGTCACCGACCACCATGATCTCGTCGTCGGCGTAGCCGCGCAGCTCACCCTCGATCAGCGGGCTCAGGTGCGCCGGTACGCCGTCGACCAGGTTGTACGACGCCATCACCGCCACCGCCGCGCCCGCCGCCAGGGGAGCGCGGAAGGCGGGCAGTTCGTACTCGTGCAGCACCCGCGGCGGCAGGTTGCTGGACGTGGTGGCCCGGTCGGTCTCGTTGTTGTAGCCGAGGAAGTGCTTGAGCGTCGGCGCGGTCCGCAGCCGGATCGGGTGGTCGCCGCGCAGCCCCAGCGCGTACGCGGTGGCCAGCTCGCCGGTCAGCCACGGGTCCTCGGACCAGCCCTCCTCGTTGCGCCCCCACCGGGGGTCGCGCAGCGGGTTGACCACCGGTGCCCACACGTTGAGGCCGACGCGGTCCGGGTCGGCCCGGTGCTTGACCCGCACCTCGTCGCCGACGGCGGACCCGACCGCCCGGATCAGGTCCGGGTTCCAGCTCGCGGCGAGGCCGATCGCCTGCGGGAAGACGGTGGCGGTGCCGAGCCACGCGACGCCGTGCAGCGCCTCGGTGCCGGTGCGGAACGCGCGCAGGCCGAGCCGGGGCACCGGCGCCTGCCACTGGTGCAGCAGGCCGAGCTTCTCCGGCAGGGTGAGCCGGGCCAGCAGGTCGTCGAGACGGTGGGGGACGGGGTCGGTCATGGTGGGCGCCTCCGGTCGGCGTTCGGGCCGCCGCTCGTTCGTCGAAGCGCTTCGACGGACGAGCCGGTGATGCGGCGGCGCGTACGCGAAAAAGGGGTGGTGGGGGTCGGCGGTGTCGGCCCGGAGCGGTGGTGAAGCGCTTCGACAATCGCCGAAAAACACGCCGCTTCGCAGGTTGCCCGGTCCCGGAACGCGGCGCTACCGAGGTTGACACCTTCCGGCGGGTGCGGTCAAGGGGTCATCCGGCGGGCAGGCGTCCCGCCTCCACTGTGGCGAGTGCGGCGGTGGCCCCGCCCAGCGCGCCGGCCGCGGACCCGAGCGTGCTTGCCTCCAGCCGTACGCCGGGCGGGACGGGTGTGCGGGCGGCGAGTTCGGCGTGGGCGGCCGGCAGCAGCCACGGCGCGAGCGCCGCCAGGTGGCCGCCGACCACCACCACCTCCGGGTCGAGCAGCCCGGACAGCACCGACGCCGCCTGCCCGAGCAGCCGGCCGATCTCGGTGAGCCCGGTCCGTACCGGCTCGTCCCCGGCACGGGCCAGGGCCTGGATCCGTTCGATCTCCGGCAGGTGGTCGGTGACCGGCTCGGCGTCCGGTAGCAGCCGGCCGATCACCGCGTCCACGCCGAGGAGCGCGGTGAGGCAGCCGCGTCGCCCGCAGTCGCAGGGCGGGCCGCCAGCGGCCAGCGGCAGGTGCCCGATGTCGCCGGCGAAGCCGCGACCGCCGCGCAGCAGCCGGCCGCCGCTGATCAGGCCCGCGCCGATCGCCGGGCCGCCGGTGAGGTGCACCAGGTCGGTCGCGGCGGCGTACGGACCGTGCCGCCGCTCGGCCAGCGCGGCGAGGTTGGCCTCGGTGTCGACGGCGACGGGGAAACCCCTGTCGCGCAGCGCGCGGCGCACCGACGCGGCAAGCGGCACGCCGCGCCAGCCCAGCGCCGGGGCGGCCGGCACGTCGCCGTCCGGGTCGACCAGCCCTGGTACGGCAACGGTCAGGCCGAGCACGGTGCGGTCCGCGCCGATACGGGTGACGGCCCGCCGGACCAGTGCGGCGAGCGCCTTGACCGTCTCCTCGGGACCGGCGGTGGCGGCGGGGAACGCGCGCCGCCACGTGAGCACCGGGTCACCGCCCAGCCCGGCGGCGACCGCCACCAGTTCGTCCGCGCCGACGCGCAGGCCGAGCCCGGCGTAGCGGGCGCCGTCGAGCACGAGCATGGTGGCCGGGCGGCCCACCCGGTTCTCGGTCAGCCCGGTCTCGCGCAGCAGGCCGTGCTCGATCAGCTCGGCGACCAGGCTGGAGACGGTGGCCTTGTTCAGCCCGGTACGCGCGGCGACGTCGGCCCGGGAGCAGGGGGCGTGGCGGCGGACGTGCCGGAGCACCGCGGCCCGGTTGGTCACCCGCACGTCGCCGAGGTCGGCCGTCGGCCGGTCGATGCTGATCACGTACTGCCCGCCTCCTGCGCCCGGCCCGAGTTCGGCTACAGCTTAAACTAAATGGGCGAGATTCCGGCCGGCCGGTCTCCGCCGCCGAACCACGGCGCGAACGGCGTCACCGGGACCGGCTCGCCGCCGAGCACCACCCGGCGCGGCGGATCCTCCCCGACCACGCTGACCCGCCGCACGTCCAGCGGCCCGTCCACGCGTACACGCAGCGTGTCCCCGTCGCGTGCGGCGGTGATCGTGGTGTCGCCGTCAGGGTCCCGCACCACGCTCACGCCGTCGACACCGCCCCAGGCCACCAGCGTGACGTCCCGGAAGGGGCCGGTACCGACCGTCGCCGCCGGCGCCACAGTGGGGATCAGCGCGCCGTGCCGCACGTACAGCGGCAGCCGGTCGATGGGTACGCGCACCCGCAGGTGCCCGCCGCCGGGGTGCCGCTGCCCGGTGTACGCGTCCAGCCAGTCGTCGCCCGCCGGCAGGTAGACGGCGCGTTCGCCGGACCTGTCGAGCACCGGTGCCACCAGCAGGTCGGGGCCGAGGCGGTACTGGAGGTCGGCGGTCCAGGCGGCCGGGTCGTCCGGGGTGTCGACGAGCAGCGCCCGCATCATCGGGCCGCCGGTACGGGCGCTCGCCACCGCCGCCGACCAGAGGTACGGCAGCAGCCGGTAACGCAGCCGCAACGCGTCCACCGCGTGCCGTTCCGCCTCGGGCGGGAACTCCCACGGCAGCCGGCTCGTGGTGCCGTGCAGCCGCACCAGCGGGGAGAGCGCGCCGAACTGGGTCCAGCGCACGTACAGGTCCGGTTCGGGCGTGCCGTGGAAGCCGCCGGTGTCGTGGCTCCAGAACGGCACCCCGGACAGCCCGTGGGACAGGCCGCCGCGCAGCGTGCTGGCCATGCCCGGCCAGGTGGCGTTGACGTCGCCGCTCCACTGCGCGCTGTGCCGCTGCCCGCCCAGGTACGACGAGCGCGCCCACACCGTGCGGTGCCCGGCCACCTCCTCGGTGACGTCGGCGACCGCGTCGTTGAACAGCAGCGCGTACACGTTGTGCAGTTCCACGCCGGTCATGCCGTTGTGCGCGACCGCGTCGGCCGGTACGCCCTCGGCGAAGTCGGTCTTGAACACCGCGACGCCCTGCGCCAGCAGCGGCCGCAGCAGGCCCTGGAACCAGCGCACCGCGGCCGGGTTGGTGAGGTCCACGATGGCGCCCGCCGGGTAGCTGCCGTGCCAGGTGTCGGCGACGTACGTGCCGCCGTCGGGGTGGCGCAGGAAGTACCCGGCGGCCTCGGCCTCGGCGTAGAGCGGGCTGCCGGTCATCAGGTACGGGTTCATCCACAGGCACACCCGGAAGCCCTGCTCGGTGAGGTCCTTGAGCATGCCGTCCGGGTCGGGGAAGGCGTCGGCGTCCCAGCGCAGGTCCGACCAGTGCCCGGCGACCTGCCAGTAGCAGTCCAGGTGCAGCACGTCGCAGGGGACGTCCCGCTCGCGGAGGCGCCGGGCCCGCTCCAGCACCCGCTGCTGGCTGTCCGGGAAGAAGCCGGACGAGATCCACGCGCCGAACGCCCACCTCGGCGGCAGGTACGGCCGCCCGGTCAGCGCGTCGAGCCGGTCGAGCACCCGCTCCGGGGTGGGTCCGGCCAGCACGTAGTAGTCGAGCAGGTCGTCCGGGACGAGGATCTGCACGCTGCTGTGGGTGCTCGCGCACACGTCGAACTGCACCGGCAGTCCGCTGTCGACCAGCAGGCCGTAGCCGCGGTCGGACAGGTAGAACGGCACGTTCTTGTGCGACCGGTCGGACTCGCCGCCGAACGCGTCGAAGTTCCACATCAGCGGTCGCTGGCCGCGCTTGTCCAGCGGCGTGAACTTCTCACCGAACCCGACGAACCGTTCGTCGCCCGGCGCCACGAAGCTCTCGTGCCACGCGACCGGCTCGCCGTCGAACGTGGAGCGGCCGAGCGGCAGCGTACGACGCCGGCCGCTGATGTCCCGGGTGCCGCCGTCGGAGGCGAGCAGCAGCCGCCCGTCGGGGGTGACGAAGCGCAGCTCCCACGGGTCCAGGCGCAGGTCGGCGATCACGCCGCCGGCACCCACCCGGACGTGCCCGTCGGCCACGGTCACCGTTGCCGGGTGCGGTTGCGGGTGGACCAGCGTCAGCGCGGCCGCGGACCGGCTGCGGACCGAGAGGTCGTCGGCGAGGCGTACCCGGATGATCCCGTCTCCGGCGGCCTCGATGCGCGCGACGAGCGTGCGGCCGGACGCGCAGGCCGCGGTCACCGTGACGCCGTGCGCGTCGGTCGCTGCCACAGCGCCCCGCAGCACGTCGTCGGCGCCCTCCTCGCCGGGGGCGCGGACCGGCAGGTCGGGCGGGTCGGCCACGAACGTCTCGTACGGGACCAGCGGCGGGCGGTACGGCATGGGCGTCTCCTCGCGGCGTCCACGGGCGGTCCCGCCAGTTTCTTTGGAAGCCCAACTAACTGTCAATGATCGACGGCATTGACTTTCCTTCTCACCTGTTCCTATTTTGGCCGGGATGCCAACTAAAACGCCGTGGGACGACGGCCGGCTCTGCTACGGCGGGGACTGGAACCCGGAACAGTGGCCGCCCGATGTGTGGCACGAGGACGTCGCCCTGATGCGCGCCGCCGGGGTCGACCTCGTCACCGTCGGCGTGTTCGCCTGGTCCCGGCTGGAACCCGAACCCGGCCGCCACACGCTCGACTGGCTCGACGACGTGCTGGACCTGCTCCACGCGGCCGGCATCCGCGCCGCCCTGGCCACCCCCACCGCGTCGCCGCCGCCGTGGTTCTCGCTGCGCCACCCGGACGCGCTGCCGGTCACCGCCGACGGCGTACGCCTGACCCACGGCAGCCGAGACACCTACTGCGCCGCCGCGCCCGCGTACCGGGCCGCCGCCCGGAGCATCGCCGAGGTGCTCGCCGCCCGGTACGCGCACCACCCGGCGCTGGCGCTGTGGCACGTGCACAACGAGTACGGCACCACCTGCCACTGCCCGCACACCGAGGCGGCGTTCCGCCGCTGGCTGGCCACCCGCTACGGCGACCTCGACGCGCTGAACGACGCCTGGGTCACCAGCTTCTGGAGCCAGCACTACTCCGACTGGGCGCAGGTCGGCACGCCCCGCGCCACCCAGTACCTCGCCAACCCCGGCCAGCTGCTCGACTTCCGCCGCTTCTGGTCCGACACGTTGCTGTCCGCGTACACCGAGCAGCGGGACCTGCTGCGCGCGGCCAACCCGGCGGTACCTGTCACCACCAACTACGTGCTCGGCGACTGGGTGCCTGTCGACCACGCCCGCTGGGCGCGCGAGGTCGACCTGGTCGCGATCGACCACTACCCGTCCGCCACCGACCTGGGCGCCGAGGAGCAGACCGCGTTCGCCGCCGACCTGGCCCGCGGCTGGGCCCGTCACGGCGCCGGACGGCCGGTGCCGTGGCTGCTGATGGAGAGCGCCCCCAACCAGATCCACACCGCCGGGCGCATGCACACCAAGGAACCCGGCCGGATGACCCGGCACAGCCTCGCCCACGTCGCGCGCGGCTCCGCCGGCGTGATGTTCTTCCAGTGGCGTGCACCGGCCGGTGGGGCGGAACGCTTCCACTCGGCAGTGGTGTCGCACGCCGGGGCGGATACCCGCGTGTTCCGCGAGGCCGCCGACCTGGGCGCCGCGCTGGGCCGGCTCGCCGGGACCGCGCCGGGCCGCGTCCAGGCTGGGGTGGCCATCGCGTACGACGCGGCGAGCGGCTGGGCGCTGCGGCACCCGGGGATGCCCCGCGACGGGCTCGACCACCCCGGCGAGGCGGCCGCCGTGCACCGGGCCCTGTGGCACGCGGGCGTCACCGCCGACGTGGTGCCGCCCGGCGTCCCGCTCGACGGTTGCCGGCTGCTCGTGCTCCCCGCCCTCTACCTGGCCTCGGACGCCACAGTCGACTGGGTACGCCGGCACGTCCACGACGGCGGGCACCTGCTGGTGACCTGGCTCAGCGGCGTCGCCGACGAGCACGCCCGGGTACGCCTCGGTGGCTACCCGGGCGCGTACCGGGACCTGCTCGGGGTGCGGGTGGAGGAGTTCCATTCCCTCGCCGACGACGAACACGTGCCGCTGAGCGGGGGCGGGACCGGCCGGATCTGGTCCGAGACGGTGCACCCGGCCGGCGCCGAGACCATCAGCGCGTACGCGGGGGGAGTGCTGGACGGGCGGCCCGCGATCACCCGGAACCGGGTCGGTGACGCGTACGCCTGGTACGTCTCCACCCGCCCCGACGACGACACCTACCGGCGGCTGCTCACCGAGGCGGCAGGGCTCGCCGGCGTGGCCCCGGCCTGTCCCGGCGCGCCCTCGGGCGTCGAGGCGGTACGCCGCCAGGACGGCCTGCTCTACCTGCTCAACCACACCGGCCGGCCGCAGCGGGTGCCGGCCGCCGGGCTCGACCTGCTGACCGGCGCGACCGTCGACGGCGAGTTGACGGTGGCGCCGGGCGGCGTGGCGGTGGTACGCGAGGAGATCCCGTGACGAGGCACTGGTGGTGGGACGGCGGCGGTTGCCGAGGCGCGTACCCCTGGTCAGGGGGTGGCGACGGCGGCGCGGGAGCGGTCGGCGGCGATCCGCACCGCGAGCGCCGCCAGCACCGTGCCCATCACCCACCGCTGCACGCGTGCCCAGCCCGGACGGCGGGTCAGGAACGCCGACACCGAGCCGGCGCTGAGCACGATGAGCGCGTTCACGGTCAGCGCCACGACGATCTGCGTCAGGCCGAGCAGCAGACTCTGCACCGCCACGTGCCCGCGCGCCGGGTCGACGAACTGCGGCAGCAGCGACACGTACAGGATGGCGATCTTCGGGTTGAGCAGGTTGGTGACCAGGCCCATGGTGAACAGGCGCCGGGGCCGGTCCGGCGGCAGCGGCGCAGGGGTGAACGCCGACGCGCCACCCGGGCGCAGCGTTCGCCAGGCCAGCCACAGCAGGTACGCCGCGCCGGCCAG
Organism: Micromonospora sp. ATLC20; assembly: GCF_057196585.1. Classification (NCBI taxonomy): domain Bacteria; kingdom Bacillati; phylum Actinomycetota; class Actinomycetes; order Micromonosporales; family Micromonosporaceae; genus Micromonospora; species Micromonospora sp. ATLC20. The sequence continues at coordinate 8,555 of NZ_JBXUOV010000082.1, read as the reverse complement.
CTTCACCGCCGTGTACAGCGGCGGGACCAGCACGAACACGGTGGCGATGCCGGCCACCGCGGCGGCCAGGTAGACCAGGAAGCCGACGGCCACGCCGAGCAGCGACACCAGCCCGGCCCGCCGCCCCTGCGTCACCGACCGGGACACCAGGTAGACCATGTTCGGCCCGGGTGTGAGCACCAGACCGAGCGCCACCAGACCGATTCCCATGACCGCGCCGACAGTGACCACGTCGCCTCCCCGTTGCCGACCGTGAACCGGACCCTACGCCGGTCGCCGCCGTCCGCGGGTGCCCGTAGCGCCCCGGTGGGGTGTTGCGCGGGTCACGTGATCGGGCGTGCGGCGGTGATACTTGCCGCATGTCGATCGTGCTGTCCGCGCCGGCCACCCCGACCGCTCCCGCCCTGCTGCTGCGCCCGTGGCGCGACGGCGACGCCGACGCGCTGATCGAGGCGTACCGGGATCCGGTGCTGCGCGCCTGGACCAGGCATCCGGTCACCGGCCCGGCGCAGGCGCAGGTGTTCCTGCGGCGCAGCCACCAGGGCTGGGCGGCCGGGCACCGGTTCATGTTCGCGGTGCTGGAGGAGGACCGGGTGGCGGCCTGCGTGGTCCTCAAGGACGTCCGCCCGGGACGCCCGTCCGCCGAGATCGGCTACTGGACGGCCGCGCCGGCACGCGGCCGGGGAGTCGCGCCACGGGCGGTGGAGGCGGTTACCGCGTGGGCGTTCGCCCGGTTCGCCGCCACCGGCCTGACCCACCTGGAGCTGCTGCACCAGGTCGACAACCCGGCCTCCTGCCGGGTGGCGGAGAAGAGCGGGTACGTCTTCGCCGAGGTGCTGCCGGCCCGCCCGCCGTTCCCCCGGGACGGCCACCGCCACGTCCGCCGCCTGCCGTGACGCCGGTCCACCGCTGCTTTCAGCGGCCGAGCAGGCGCAGCAGCAGCCGTGGCTCGCCCGGCCACGCGTCGAGCAGCACCTGCCGGGGCATCTGCCGGGCGGCGTAGCGCAACGCGAGCGCCACCACCACGATGTCGTCGAGCGGGCCGATCACCGGCAGGAACTCCGGGATCAGGTCGATCGGGCTGGCCACCCAGATTCCGGCGACCACGATCGCGACGCGGGCGCGGCGGGGCACCCGCGGGTCGCGGCGCAGCCGTCGTACCGCTGTCACGCAGTCGGGCACGAACGCGGCCAGATCACGCAGGATCCCCGCCGGCAGGCGCCGGGCCAGCAGCACCAGCACCGCCCAGCTCCCGACCAGACAGGCCGCAGCCACCGCGAGTCCGATGAGCCAGTCGCGCACGCCTTCACCCCCGGGGGCACGCTACGCCGCAGTCCCGGCGCGCGGGAACAGTCCGGCGCCGCGCGACGCTGACCGTTGTCGGACGGCGGCGGATACCGTGGGTACGGGAGGTGACGGCGGTGACGACAGGCTGGGAGGCCGCGGTCGAGGCGCAGATCCGCTCGGCCCAGGAGCGTGGCGAGTTCGACAACCTACCGGGTGCCGGCAAGCCCATTCCGGGGCGCGACATGCCCTACGACGAGGGCTGGTGGATCCGCAGCTTCATGGAGCGCGAGCAGATCCCGTCCGACCTGCTGCTGCCCACGCCGCTGCAGTTGCGCCGCCGCATCGAACAACTTCCGGCCGAGCTGCGTGACCTGCCGACCGAGGAGGCCGTCCGGTCGTACGTGTCGGCGCTCAACACCGAGGTGGTGGCCTGGCTGCGTACCCCGACCGGGCCACGCGTGGTGGTCCGCCCAGTCAATGTCGAGGAGGCGGTCCGCCGCTGGCGCGCTGACCGGGAACGCGCCGCGCCGGTCGTCACGGCACCGGAGCCGCAGCACGCCACCTCGGCCCGCCCGCGCCGTCGGTGGCGCTGGTGGCGCCGCTGAGACCGCGTCAGTGACGCGCAGCCTGCCAGGTCCACGCGGTCCGCCGCGGTCTGCCGCCGAGCGGCGCGCGACCGGTCAGCCACAGCAGCACCGGCGCCGGATCGCCGTCCGGCGCGTCGGGGAACAACCGGCGCACCACCCGCGCACACAGCCCAGCGGGCGGCGACCAGTCCAGGTCGAGCCCTCGGGTCAGGTCGTGTGTGTGCAGCAGGATCTCGGCCACGCCCATCGCGGCGAAACCACCCGGATCGCACGGCCCGAAGTGCCACGCCCGGTCGTCCGGGCTCGCCGCGTCGATGGTGGCGGCGAGCATCCCGGCCGCGGCCGCCGCGACGGTGAGCACCTCGGCCGGCGCGGCGTCGGCGCGTACCCGCAGGTCGAACGGGAGATAGCCGCCGCCGGGCCGGCCGGACACCTGACCGGCGTACGCGACCAGGTCGTGCGCGATGTGCGCGGCCGTGGTCCAGCAGGACCAGTCCAGGTCTCCCGCGCGTACCGTCCAGTCCCGGTCGGCGGCGGGCCGCAGCACGGCGGTCATCGCGTCGGCGGCGGACCGGACGTCCCCACCGTTCACCTGCGCCGTACCCGCAGTACGCAGGTGAGCATCGGCAGCGTGAACTCCCCGTCGGCCGTCTCCGGCCGGCTCGCCAGGTACGCGCGGATGCGGTCGAGCGTCTCGGTGCGCTCCCGTTCCGGCATGACCAGCATCCCGGCCCGGGTGGCGAGCGTCGCCACGAGCGAATCGGCGGTACGGCGCTGCCCGTGCGGGAACTCCGCCTGCTCGGGCGAGCCGAACCGGGCCTCGCCGGTCCTCGGCAGGTGCATGGTCGCTGTCGCGGCGCGCCAGCTCGCGGGCGTGTCCCGGGGGCCGATGGCGGCGCTGCCGCTGACCACCGCGAGTCCGGCGACCCAGTCGACCCGGTCGTCCACGACGTTCCACAGTCCGGCGAGGACACCGCCGGGCGCGAGGACGCGGGCGATCTCCGGCCCGGCCACTGCCATGTCGAACCAGTGCATGGCGTTGCCGGCGACCACGGCGTCGACGGAGGCGTCCGGCAGCGGGATCGCCTCGGCGCTGCCGGGCAGTGCGCGTACGCCAGGCAGGGTGCGGCGGAGTTCGGCGAGCATCGCCGGGTCCGGCTCCACGGCCGTGACGTCGTCGCGCACCTCGGCCAGCGTGGCGGTGAGCTTGCCGGTGCCCGCGCCGAGGTCGAGCACCCGCGCACCGGGCGCGGGTTCGAGCGCCCAGCGCAGGGCGGCCCGCGCGTAGTCCGGGCGGTGTTCGGCGTACGCGGTGGCCGCCGCGCCGAACGACGAGGAGTGCCGGAGTCGTGCATCTTCGTCCATCGGGTCACCCTATCGATGGCGCGGACGCCTTGACGTACGAACAGTGCTTCGTGAATACTGGATCGTAGTTCGAGGGGGAGTACCCGACGATCCACGTATCGCCGTCAGTACGGGCCCGGCCCATCCGGATCCCGGCGATGCAGCCACCGCGACGGGTGGCCCGGGGAGACCTTCGTCCAGCAGCGCCGGCGCACCCCGGGTGGGCCGGCCCGGACGAGAGGCCTCCCTTCGTCATGTCCGTGTCCTGGTGGATCTGGGCGCTCCTCATGCTGGCGATCGCGGCGATGCTCGCCGTGGACCTGTTCCTGCACCGCGACAACCACGTCATCGACTTCCGTGAGGCAGCGGTCTGGTCCGGTATCTGGATCGCCGCCGGTCTGCTCTTCGGCGTCGTCCTGTGGGTCTGGCAGGGCGGCGACGTGGCGGGCACCTACTACGCCGGCTATCTGATCGAGAAGGCGCTGTCGATCGACAACGTCTTCGTCTTCGCGTTGATCTTCACGTCCTTCGCCGTGCCCGCCGCGTTCCAGCACAAGGTGCTGTTCTGGGGGGTGATCGGCGCTCTGGTGTTCCGGCTGGTGTTCATCTTCGTCGGCGCCGAGCTGCTCGAGACGTTCTTCTGGACCGCGTACGTGTTCGGCGCGTTCCTCGTCTGGACCGGCTACAAGATGGCGTTCCGCCACGGCGAGCAGACCCCGCCGGAGCGCAACCCGGTCGTCCGGCTGGTCCGCCGGATCGTTCCGACCGACCCGGCCTTCCACGGTGACAGGTTCTTCACCCGGGTCGACGGGAAGCGGGTCGCGACTCTGCTGTTCGTGGTCCTGATCGCGGTGGAGGCCACCGACCTGATCTTCGCCGTCGACAGCGTCGCCGCGATCCTGGCGATCACCACCAGCACGTTCATCGTCTGGACCGCCAACGCCTTCGCCATCCTCGGCCTGCGCAGCCTCTACTTCTGCCTCGCCGGGCTGCTGCGCCGCTTCGTGCACCTGCACTACGGCCTGGCCGTCCTGCTCGCCTTCGCCGGCGTGAAGTTGATCCTCTCGGAGACGCCGGTCGGCAAGCTGCCCATCCCGGTCACCCTCGGCGTGATCGTGGTGACGATCGCGGTGTCGATCGCGTGGAGCCTGCGCAGCACCCGCGGCACCGCGCCGGACGGCAGCTGACGCGAGGACGTGCGCACTACCATCGGCGCATGGGCTCGGGCGGGGCGTCTGTCGAAGCCGTCTTCTTCGGCACCTCGACCGTCCACGTGTCCGACGGCAGCTCCGGAATCCTGATCGACGGTTTCCTGAGCCGGCCCTCACTGCTGCGCGTCGCGCTGGGCCGCGTGGCCCCCGACCTCGGGCGGATCACCGCCGCGCTCTCCCGGTCCGGCGTGACCCGTCTCGACGCGCTCTTCGTCTCCCACTCCCACTACGACCACGTCATGGACGCCCCCGAGGTGGTGAAGCACCTCGGGGGACGTCTGTTCGGCTCCGAGTCCACTCTGAACGTGGGACGCGGCGCGGGCCTCGGCGAGCAGTCGATGACCCGGCTCGCCGACGGCGAGGAGTACCGCGTCGGCGCGTTCACCGTGCGCGTGTTCGCCGGCGACCACAGCCCGGGCAACAGGTTCCCCGGTGTGATCGAGGAACCGCTCGTCCCACCGGTCAGGGCGAGCAGGTACCGCGACGGCGGGTGCTTCTCGTTCCTCATCACCCACCCCGGCGGTTCGCTGCTGATCCACCCGAGCGCCAACTACGTGCCGCACCGGTTCGACGGGCTCGACGTCGACGTCCTCTACCTCGCGATCGGCGCCCTGGGGGTGCAGCCGCAGCAGTTCCAGAGCGACTACTGGCGGCACGTGGTGGACGCGACCCGGCCCGGCCTGATCGTGCCGATCCACTGGGACGACTTCTTCGTCTCCCTGGACCGCGGGCTGCGGCCGCTGCCGAGGTTCTTCGACAGGTTCGCCGTGGCAAGGGCGTTCCTCGACCGCAAGAGCCGGGAGAGTGGCATCGCCGTACGGTTCCCGGAGCCCTTCGAGGTCGTCAGGCCGTTCGTACGCTAGGTGCTCTCGTCGCACGCGGCGCCGATCGCGAGGCGCACCTCGACCTGCCGTCCGGGCGACTGGATCACCAGCGGTACGCACGCCGGGCTCGCCACCCAGGTGCCGCCGGTGTAGACCGACCATGCGGTCGACGCGTTCGCGGCGGGGCACGCCTCCACCTGCACAGTGGTCGTCGGGACGGCGCCCGGGCCCCACCCGATGCGGGCACGATCTCCCCAGCCGGGCGCCACCCGCACCTCCACGGCCGCTCCGACCCGTACGAGCAGGCCCCATTTGGCGAAGAGACGCGTCGGCCCTCGTCCAGCGGATGACTCGTTCGGCTGCACCACAGTCGACGACACCGCCACGGTGTCAGCCACGACGCGGTACCCCTCACCCGGTTCCGGTGTCGTGGCGATCGAATCGGCGCACCGCAGGCTCTGCCCGCCCTCGGGAAGTGGTGGCAGCGGCGCGGCCTGCGCGCCGGGGGAGACGGGATCCGACGCGGCCGGTTCAGGTCGCTCCGCATCGTCCTCGCTGGTGCACCCGGCGGCTGCGAGCAGCAGGCAGGTGGTCAGGGCGACGTGCCCCCATCTCCGGTTCGCGGCGCGCACGCCTCGATCCTTTCAAACTTCGCCCCCGAGGCAAGCCCGCTCGGGGACTTGTTTAACGGATTACCGGTAACAGCAATCCGCTAAATCATGCGGTCAAACAGGACGAATCGACACTGCACCATAATGACAGTTATGTGCGCGCAGGCTCCGTGGGCGCTGTCGGCGTACGATCACGCCACCGCAGCCGATCGAAGGGAGCAGGGCGACGGTGTTCGACGCGACGCTGACCCGGATCAACGACGGCGTACAGATGCACCACCAGCACGGCCGGCGGGAGGATGCCCGTGACCTGTTCGCCCGGATCTGGGACGAGATCGGCGGGGAGCAGGGTGACCCCCTGCACGTCTGCGTCCTCGCCCACGCGATGGCTGACGTGCAGGACGACGTACGCCAGGAGCTTGTCTGGGACCGGCGGGCGCTCGCGGCGGCCGACCTGCTCACCGACGAGCGGGTCGCGCAGGCCGGGGTGCCGATGTCGGTCGCCGGTCTGTATCCGTCGCTGCATCTGAACCTGGCGGAGTGCCACCGCAAGCTCGGCGAACTCGACCAGGCCCGGGACCACCTCCGGCGGGCCCGGGAGGGGATCGGCGCGCTCGGCGACGACGGCTACGGAAAGCTGATAAGGGACGGACTCGATCGGCTGTCGCAGGAACTGGCCGCCGGATAGGCCGCAGACGAGTGGCTAGCCGCTGGTGCGCGCTGACGGGGTGACGGCGGCGACGACCAGGTCGACGATGCCGTCGGCGTAGTCGTCGGTCAGTGGGCCGTTGCGCAGCAGCCAACGGTGGTAGAGCGGGCCGAACAGCAGCTCCACCACCTGGTCCAGGGCGGCGTCGGGGCGCACCTGGCCGGCCTCGCGGGCGGCCTCCAGGCGGGCGCGGACCGCGTTCAGCTGGGGACGGAGCAGCCTGTCGCGCGCCTGGCCGCCCAGGTCCTCGTCGGCGAGTGTCTCGATGGTGATGGCGCGGGTGGTGGCGGACAGCCGAGGATCGGCGAACTCGGCGACGGTGGCGCGGAGCACCTGGCGCAGATCGGCCCGCAGGTCACCGGTGTCGGGCAGGGCGATGACCTGCGGCATGTCGTCGGCGAGCGCGTCGAGGATGACCGCGCCCTTGCCGCGCCACCAGCGGTAGATGGTCTGCTTGCCGACTCCGGCGCGGGCGGCGATCGCCTCGACGGTCAGGGCCGGGTAGCCGGTCTCGGTCAGCAGCTCCAGCGCGGCGGCGAGGATCGCGCGGCGGGACTGCTCGTTGCGGCGGGCGGGCTGCGGGGTCACGCCACGAGCATACAGCGAGACGAGACGTATCGTCTTGACTGGCGCAGCCGCGCCGTGCTCTGCTTTTGGGCAAGCGAGACGGGACGTCTCGTCTCAGCAGAGATCAGGAGATCACGTGCCGCACATCGCCATGGTCAGCATTCCGTTCCACGGCCACGTCAACCCGAGCCTGGAGATCATTAGTACCCTCGTTCGGCGCGGCCACCGGGTCACCTACGCCAACGATCCCACCTTCGCCGAGGTCGTCCAGCGCACCGGCGCGGAGTTGAAGCCGTACGCCTCGACGCTGCCCGCCGACGGCGGCGCCGACATCGACGACCCGATCGCGCAGCTCACGCTCTTCCTCGACGACGCGATCGCGATGCTGCCGCAGCTGCGGGCCGCCTACGCCGACGACCGGCCGGACCTGTTCCTCTACGACATCGCCGGCGCGCCGGCCCGGCTGCTCGGCGAGCAGTGGGGGATCCCGGCCGTCCAGCTCTCCTCCACGTTCGTCGCCTGGCACGGCTACGAGCAGGAGATGGCGCCCGCCGTGGAGGCGATGCGGGCCGATCCGCGCGGCGCCGACTACTACCGGCGGTTCACGGAATGGTTGACCGCCGAGGGTTCGTCGGTCACCGACAGCATGGCGTTCCAGGGACGGCCGGTGCGCAGCCTGGTCCTGCCGCCGGAGGCGCTCCAGCCGAACGCCGACCGGGTGGACCGGTCGGTCTACAGCTTCGTCGGCCCGGTGCTGGGCGACCGCTCCGGCCAGGGTTCCTGGGTACGACCCGAGCACGCCGGGAAGGTGCTGCTCGTCTCGCTCGGCTCCGCCTTCACCCGGCAGCCCGACTTCTACCGCCGCTGCGTCGCCGCGTTCGGTGACCTGCCCGGCTGGCACACCGTTCTCCAGATCGGCAAGCACGTCGATCCCGCCGAACTCGGCCCCGTCCCGAGCAGCGTCGAGGTGCACCGGTGGGTGCCGCAGCTGGCCGTACTGGAGCAGGCGGACGCCTTCGTCACCCACGCCGGCATGGGCGGCAGCAGCGAAGGTCTCTACTGCGGCACGCCGATGATCGCCGTACCGCAGGCGGCCGACCAGTTCGCGAACGCCGAGCAGTTGGCCGCCCTCGGCGTCGCCCGGGTCGTCGACTCGGCCGGCGTCACCGCCGCGGAGCTGCGCGAGACGCTGCTCGCCCTCATCTCGGACCCGGCCGTGGTGGCCCGCAGCGCCGAGCTGCAGCGGCAGGCCCGCGCCGCCGGTGGCGCCGACCGGGCAGCCGATCTGATCGAGGCCGAACTCGCCACGGTACGGGGCGGCGCCGCGAGCGGCGGGTGAGGGGGGGGGGGGGGGGGGGGGGGGGGGGGGGGGGGGGGGGGGGGCGGGGGGGGGCGCGACTGCCGCCCCCCTGCAG
>NZ_JBXUOV010000081.1:0-25946 GCF_057196585.1 Micromonospora sp. ATLC20 | reverse complement strand
GAGCGCCGCGCAGCGCGGCCAGCAGCGCGGCGGAGACCGGCCCGCGCGCCGCGGGCAGCGGAGCGGGGCCGTAACGGCTGTCGGCGGCGACGGACATGGTGACCTCCCGGGACGGTTGCGCCCGGCCGCAGTGCCCCGCCCCGATGCCGCTAAACGACTTCGTCGGCCGCGATGGCCTCGGTCTGGATCACCCGCTCCCGCACCCGGCGGGCCGCGTCCCCGTCGGCCACCAGGCCGCGCAGGTCGGCCAGCGCCGGTTCGGGCGCGTCCAGCGGCACGGCCGGGTCCACCACCGCCTCCAGGACGGCGGGCCGGTCGGCCGCCAGCACCTCGTCCCAGGCGGGTCCGACCAGGTCCGGCCGGTCCACCCGGACGCCGTGCAGCCCGAGCAGGCGGGCCCACCCGGCGTACGGCACCTCGGGCCCCCGCTCCCCCGGTGACCGCCCGCCGCCGACACCGGACTGGTCCCTGTTGTTCAGCACCAGCACGATCAGCCGCGGATCGCGCCACCGCGTCCAGTGGTGCGCCACAGTGATCAACTCGGCCAGGCCGTTGAGCTGCATCGCGCCGTCGCCGAGCAGCGCGAGCACCGGCTCGTCCGGGCGGGCCAGCTTGGCCGCTACCGCGTACGGCAGCGCGCAGCCCATCGAGCCGAGCGTGCCGCACAGCCGCGCCTGCACCCCCGGCGGCAGCTCCAGATGCCGGGCGTACCAGTAGACGACCGAGCCGACGTCCACGGCGACGGAGGCGTGCCGGGGCAGCCGGGTGGACAGTTCGCGGAGCACGAGCCGCGGGTCGACCGGATCGGCGGGCGTGGCGGCGCGCTCGGCGGCGGCCTCACGCCACCGGTCCACCATCTTCTCCACCGTGCCGCGCCACTCGCGGTGGGGATTCTCCGGCACCCGGGTCAGCAGCGCCCGCAACGTCTCGGCGGCGTCGCCGACCAGCGGCACGTCCACCGGGTAGCGGGTGCCGATGCGCCGGCCGTCGATGTCGATCTGGATGGTGCGTACCTGGCCCGGCAGCGGGAACCAGTCGGTCCACGGATCGTTCGTGCCGATCATCAGCAGCGTGTCGCAGGAGCCCATGAGCTGCGCGGCGGCGGTGGTGCCGACCTCGCCGAGCACGCCGGTGTGGAACGGCAGCCGCTCGTCGAGCACCGGCTTGCCCAGCAGCGACGTGGCCACGCCCGCGCCGAGCCGGTCGGCGAGCGCGACGATCTCCTCGGCCGCGCCGTGCGCGCCCTGGCCGACGAGCATCGCCACCCGCCGCCCGTTGCCGAGCAGCGAGGCGGCGGCGTCCAGGTCGGCGTCGTGCGGCAGCACCCGGGCCAGCGGCTCGCCGGGCGTCGCGGTGACCACCCCGGCGGTCTGCGGCAGCAGGTCCGGTACGGCGGTGACCTGCAACGCGCGCGGCAGCACCACGCAGGTCGGGCTGCGGGTCGCCGCGGCGGTACGGAACGCCTGGTCGAGCAGCGCCGGCACCTGTTCCGGGCTACGGCCGTAGCGGACGAACTGGTTGCACACGTCGCCGAAGAGCCGGCTCAGCCCGATCTCCTCGTGCGCGCCGCCGAGCGGGCCGGTGACGTCCTCGCCGATGATCGCGACCACCGGCTTGCTGTCGAGCTTGGCGTCGTAGAGCCCGTTGAGCAGGTGCACCGCGCTCGGGCCCTGGGTCGCCAGGCACACCCCGACGCCTCCGGTGAACTTCGCGTGCCCGGTGGCCATGTACGAGGCGGTCTCCTCGTGCCGGGCGGGGACGAAGGCCGGGTCCCCGCCCGCGTCGTCGAGCGCGCCCACCAGCGGGGCGATCGCCGCGCCCGGACAGCCGAACACCCGCGGCACCCGCCAGGCCCGCAGGCGTTCGACCACCAGGTCGGCGACGATGCGCTCAGCCATTACCCCGCCCCGGCGTGCTCGCGTCGACGTAGCGCAGCACCGCGCCGACCCCGTCGGTCAGCTCCGGCGCCTCCTCGGGCGCGAGCACCGTCAGGTCCGCGTCGGTGCCGATCAGCGCGCGCAGCAGCGCCGCGTCGGCGCGTACCCGCTGGGGGTCGGCCACCGACATGCCGGCCAGCTGCCCCGGGTCGGTGGCGATCTCGGTCGGCTCGGGGCCCACCCACAGCTCGCCGTCGGCCGACGGGTCGTCCACGATGAGCATGGTGTCGACCTGGTTGCGTTGCAGCGCGGAGACCACGGCGTCGAGACCGGCGCCGACGTCCTCCTGGACGCCGAAGCGGTCCAGCGCGGCGGCGATCCGCCGGTCGGCGACCTCGGCGACGGTCTGCACGGTGATGTCGTCCATCAGCGTGTCGTCGGCGCCCACGTCGCGGGCGCCCGCGTCGGTGCGGACCAGCACGTCCTGCCAGCGGGCGGGGAGCTGGGCGGCGATCATGCCGGTGGCCCGGACGTCCCCGGCCACCACGACGACGTCCGCGCCGACGCGCTCGGCCAGGTCGGCGGTGGCCGCGGCGGCGTCACCGGCGTTCTGGTGCCACGCCTCCATGGCGGCGCGCTGGTAGCGGGACTGCGACCAGCCACCCGGCTGCACCCGGCGCAGCTGGCGGCTCTGCCCGCCCTGCACCTGGGCCCGCCGGGGCACCCCGCCGGCGCTGACCGCCATGGCGTCCGCGCCGGTGCGGTCGGCCAGCACCCGCACCCAGGCCACCTGTTCGCCCCGCTGGGCCACGAGCGGCATGGTGTGCGGCAGCGCCGACCAGCTCGCCAGGTCGCGCAGCGGCGGTGCGGACAGGTACTCGGTGAGCACCACGCGGCCCCGGCTGGCGAACACGGCGATGCCGTAGTCGCCGGGCATCGGCTGGTGCCGGCGGACGACCTCCTCCACCGCCTCGACGGTGACCGGGTCGGCGCCCTGCCCCAGCAGGTCGCCCTTGAGGGCCCGCCAGCGCAGGTCGACCTGCGCTCGCGCGTCCTGGGTGTCGCGGGAGGCGTCCATGTACACCGAGCACCACGGCCCGGGACGGTCGTAGAGCGGGCGCAGGAAGGACAGCTGCATGCTCGACCCCTTTCCGGCTCGGCCGCACGCATACCCGCGCCCCGGCGGAGTTCACCTGCCGGCCGCCCGGGCGTGACCGCCGTTCATTCACGTCGTTCAACCCGAAGGGCCGATACCATCTGTGCACGGAACGGGACTCTCGGTGGTGAACATGGATACGGAGTTGTACACCCGACGCGTCGTCCACCCGACGGAGCGTGTCGTCACCGGGCGTCTGGTCCGGTTGATGGAGGGTTACGCCCGGGAGGTCCGGGTCGGGCAGCCCGCGCTGGTCGCGGTGCTCACCGCCGCGGGGGTGGTGGGGCTGCTGCTGAAGGTGGTGCGCGCGTTGCTCAGCAGTGGCGGCGGCGGGGCTCGGCGCAGCTTCAAGGAGCTGAAGAAGGGGCCGGAGTTCCTGGTCACCCCGGTCCGGGTCCGCGACGCCACCGGCCGGCTGGTCGAGGTCGAGTTGCACGGCCACCTGCCGCAGAGCGCGCTGCACCCCGGCGACCACGTCCAGCTCACGCTGCGAGCGCAACGCGACGAGGACCTGCCGCCGCGGATCGAGCGGATCGTCAATCTGACCACCGGGCAGCTGCTCACCCCGCGTACGGCCACGCTCTGGTCGCACCTGGGTCCGGCGCTGCTGCTCCAGGCGATGCTGGGCGCCGTGCTGCTGTTCGGCGTGGCCGCCTGCTCGGCCCTGACCTAGGTTTCCCCGTCACCGGTGGTGGGCACCGCTGCGGCCATGTTCCCCGGTTTCACGCTCACCGAGATCGACGTCGGCGCGGTGCGCCTGCGCGTACGCCACGGCGGCTCCGGGCCACCGGTGGTGCTGCTGCACGGGCACCCGCGTACCCATGCGACCTGGCACCGGGTGGCGCCGCGGCTGGCCGCGCGGCACACGGTGATCTGCCCGGACCTGCGCGGTTACGGCGGCTCGTCGAAGCCGCCGAGCGACCCGGAGCACACCGTCTACTCCAAGCGGGCGATGGCCGCCGACGTGGTCGGGCTGCTCGACGCGCTCGGCCACCGCCGGGCCGCCGTGATCGGTCATGACCGCGGCGCGTACGTGGCGATGCGGACCGCCCTGGACCATCCGGACCGGGTGAGCCGCCTCGGCGTGCTGGACGGGGTGCCGATCGGTGAGGCGCTGGCCCGCTGCGACGCCCGGTTCGCCGCCCGCTGGTGGCACTGGTTCTTCCTCGGCCAGCTCGCCAAGCCGGCCGAGCGGGTCATAAACGCCGACCCGGACGCCTGGTACGGCGGGTCACCGGAGGAGATGGGCGAGCAGGCGTACGCCGACTACCGGCGGGCCATCGGTGATCCGGCGACGGTGCACGCCATGTGCGAGGACTACCGGGCCGGGCTCGGGCCGGACCGGGCGGCGGACGACGCCGACCGGGCCGCCGGCCGCCGGATCGGCTGCCCGATGCTGTTCGCCTGGTCCGAGCGCGACGACATGGTCGACCTCTACGGCGACCCGGCCGCGATCTGGCGCGACTGGGCCGACGACGTGCGGACCGCGTCGATCCCGTCCGGGCACCACATGGCCGAGGAGGCGCCGCGGGAGCTGACCGACGTGCTGGCCGGTTTCCTCGCGGAGGACGTCGCCGCGGTCAGCGACCGGCGGGGGTGAGCGACCGCTCCACCGGAGCCGGGGCGTCGAGCAGGCCCCGGCGGTTCGCCCAGCGCTCGAACAGCACTGTGGCGAACGGGGGCACCGCGCTGGCCAGGGCCAGCCCGGTCTGCACGAGCGTCCAGCGGCGCCGCCGGGCCACCACGAGCGTCAGCAGGCCGTAGACCACGAACAGCGCGCCGTGGATCGGGCCGAAGATCTTCACGCCGATCTCGTTGCCGGGCGGGCCGTACTTGACCGCCATACCGGCCAGCAGCGCCGCCCACGAGCAGCCCTCGGCGAACGCCGCCACCACGAACGCCCGGATCCACCCGTCGCGCATTCCGCCACTCCCCTTCGCCGTCGGCGGCCATGCTAGCCGCCCGGGCCGGGCCGCCCGGACGGAACCCGCAGCCCGGCGACGGGGATCACCGGGGCCGCCACGGGGTACAGAAAAGGGCCTCCGGGCCTTTCCTGACCCGCCACTCCGTGCGAGGTTGGGGAGAACCAACGGTGACAGGGTGGTGACCATGGGCGAGGACGTCGGCGTGCGTACCTTCAGCCGGGAGGACCGGGCCCGCTATCGCGAGAAGGTCCGGCGGTGCCTGGACGTGTTCGCCGAGATGCTGCGGGAGTCCCGGTTCGACGTGGAGCGGCCGATGACCGGCCTGGAGATCGAGCTGAACCTGGTCGACGACGGCTTCGACCCGGCCATGCGCAACGCCGACGTGCTGGAGGCGATCGCCGACCCGGCGTTCCAGACCGAGCTGGGCCAGTTCAACGTGGAGATCAACGTCGAGCCGCGGCGGCTGGCCGGCACCGGCACGGCGGCGTTCGAGGAGCACGTCCGGGCCAGCCTGAACGCCGCCGAGGAGAAGGCCCGGACGGTCGGCGCGCACATGGTGATGGTCGGCATCCTGCCGACGCTGCGCCCGGAGCACCTGACCGCCGAGACGCTGTCGGCGAATCCCCGGTACGCGCTGCTCAACGAGCAGATCTTCGCCGCGCGCGGCGAGGACCTGCCGATCGCGATCAGCGGGGTGGAGCGGCTGGCCACCACCGCCGACACGATCACCCCCGAGGCGGCGTGCACCAGCACCCAGTTCCACCTCCAGGTCAGCCCGGCGCAGTTCGCCGACTACTGGAACGCGGCCCAGGCGGTCGCCGGCGTCCAGGTGGCGCTCGGCGCGAACTCCCCACTGTTCTTCGGCCGGGAGCTGTGGCGCGAGACCCGGGTGCCGCTGTTCCAGCAGGCCACCGACACCCGCGCGGAGGAGATCAAGGCCCAGGGCGTACGCCCGCGGGTGTGGTTCGGCGAGCGCTGGATCACCTCGGTGTTCGACCTGTTCGAGGAGAACGTGCGCTACTTCCCGGCGCTGCTGCCGGTGTGCGACCCGGAGGACCCGGCGGCCACGCTGCACAGCGGCGGCGTGCCGAAGCTGGCCGAGCTGCGGTTGCACAACGGCACCATCTACCGGTGGAACCGGCCGGTCTACGACGTGCTCAAGGGCCGGCCGCACCTGCGGGTGGAGAACCGGGTGCTGCCGGCCGGTCCGACGGTGCTCGACACGGTGGCGAACGGCGCGTTCTACTTCGGCCTGGTCCGGGCGCTCGCCGAGTCGGACCGTCCGCTGTGGTCGCAGATGTCGTTCAGCGCGGCCGAGGAGAACTTCAACGCCTGCGCCCGGCACGGCATCGACGCCCAGGTGTACTGGCCGGGGCTCGGCTACCTGCCGGTGACCGAGCTGGTGCTGCGCCGCCTGCTGCCGATGGCCCACCACGGGCTGGACCGCTGGGGCCTCGACCCGGCCGAGCGGGACCGGCTGCTCGGCATCGTCGAGCAACGCTGCCTGACCGGCCGCAACGGCGCGACCTGGCAGGTGGAGACGCTGCACCGGCTGGAGTCGGCCGACCACATGGACCGGCCGGCGGCCCTGCGCGAGGTGGTCCGGCACTACGTCGACCTGATGCACAGCAACCGGCCCGTGCACGAGTGGCCCATCCCCTGAGCCGGGCCGCCCATCAGCGCAACGCGGTCACTGTCGCCCGCGCGGCCTGGGCGACCAGGGCGTCGTCGGGCTTCGCGTCGCGGCCGTCGCGACCGGTCATGACCGCCAGCACGATCGGCGCCCGGTCCGGCGGCCACACCACGGCGATGTCGTTGCGGGTGCCGTACCCGCCGGTGCCGGACTTGTCCGCCACCTGCCAGCCGGCCGGCACGCCGGCCCGGACCAGCCCGCTGCCGGTGGTGCTGGCCCGCATCCAGCCCAGCAGCAGGTCGCGGTCCGCGGGCCGCAGGGCCTCCCCCAGCGTGTACGCCCGCAGCGAGCCGGCCAGCGCGCGGGGCGTGCTGGTGTCGCGCTCGTCGCCGGGCGTGGCCGCGTTGAGTTCCGGCTCGGTACGGGCGGGCCGGGTGACCGAGTCGCCCACCTCCCGGAGCGCCTGCGCGAAGCCCGCCGGGCCGCCGAGCGCGTCGAACAGCAGGTTGCCGGCGGTGTTGTCGCTGTACCGCACCGCCGCCTCGGCGGCGTCCCGCAGCGTCATCCCGGTCTCCACGTGCCGTTCGGTCACCGGGGAGTGCGCCACGAGGTCCGCGCGCCGGTAGCGGACCACCCGGTCCCGGTCAGTGTCGGACGTGGCGGCCAGCATCGCACCCGCCGCGAGCGCCTTGCAGGTCGAGGCGTACGCGAACCGCTCGTCGGCCCGGTGCGCGAGGGTACGGCCGGTGCCGGTGTCGAGGGCGAAGACGCCGATCCGGGCGTCGAAGCGCCGCTCCAGTGCCGCCAGCTCGGCCGGCGCGGGCACCGGCTCGGCGCTCGGTGTCTCGCTCGGCGTGGCCGTGGCGGTGGATGCGGCCGGGGCGCTGGTGGGCGGCGCGGCCTCGGGCCGGTCCTTCGTGCAGCCGGCCAGCAGAGCCGTCGCCGTGAGCATCGCCGCTGCGAGCACCTGCCGTCGGATCATCCGTTTCCTCCCCCGTCGTCCGGACCACGCCGTTCTCGGGTCATTGTCGCCGATCCCGGTCGGACCGGCAGACCGCCGTCTCTCGGTCGGCGCGGTGGCCCGCCGGCGCGGCGCGACGGGTCAGCCCGCGACGGCGGCGAACGTGACAGCGCCCGCCGCGGCCAGCGGCAGCGCCACCGCCGCGGCCAGCAGCCGCACCCGGGCGGACCGGCCGATCAGCACCACCAGCAGCGCGGCGAGCGCGAGGTCGATCGCCACGTTCCACCACGCTGCGGGATAACCGGACCGCGACTTCAGCGCGAACCGCAGTGCCTCCTCGACGAAGACGGCCACCGGCAGGGCGGCCCCCACGATCCGCCGCCATCCCTGCGTCCGCGCCCAGATGCCGGCGACGCCGAACACCACGCCCGCCACCACGCCGAACGCCATCCAGACGATCGAGGTGGGCGACCAGATCACGGCGAGGTCGTCGCCCTGGAGCAGCGTCGCCGCCAGGTAGTAGCTGGGCACCGCGACGATCAGCAGGACGCTGGCGGCCACGGCGGCGCGCACCGCGCCCGCCCGGATCCACCAGCCCAGCGCGAACGCGGCCACCGCCCAGGTGGCGGTGGAGTTGCCGAGTTCGGCGAAGGGGAACGGCACCCACTTGATCCAGACGAAGTCCAGGAAGCCGAGCAGGAAACCGGCGACGGGAACGACGAGGGCGACGGCACGACGCGAGGGTGGCATGCGAGGGAGCATACATACTCGGTATGCTCTCCTCACCGACAGGGCAGCGCTACGAGGCCAGGCGCCGCTCCGACGGCGCGAGACGCACCGCGGCGTCGGAGCGGTTGATCTCGGCCCACACCTCGTCGAGGGAGAGGCCGAGGACGTCGGCGATGGCCGCGATGGTGGGGAACGCCGGCGTGGCGACCCGGCCGGACTCGATCTTCCGGAGCGTCTCCGGGGAGACACCGGCGTCGAGCGCGGTGAGCAGCATCGAGCGCTCACCGCGTGCGCGGCGCAGGAGTGCACCGAGGCGCTGCCCGCGCTCGACCTCGGCGGGGGTGAGGGGCAACCGGACCATGCCAGGATTCTAATACCGGGATAACATGGCCGGGATACTTATTGGTTCTGCGAGGAAGGCGCCTGCATGATCGAGATCCTGAGCCGCACCGACGTCCGGCGGGCGCGGGACACCGGCGCCCTGGTCGCCCACATCCTGCAGACGTTGCGCGGCAGCACCACCGTCGGCACCAACCTGCTCGACATCGACAGGCAGGCCCAGCGCATGATCGCCGAGGCCGGGGCGCAGTCCTGCTACGTCGACTACGAGCCGTCGTTCGGGCGCGGCCCGTTCGGCCACTACATCTGCACCTCGGTCAACGACGCGGTGCTGCACGGGCTGCCGCACGACTACACGCTCGCCGACGGCGACCTGCTGAGCCTCGACCTGGCCGTCTCCCTGGGCGGGGTGGTGGCCGACTCCGCGATCAGCTTCGTCGTCGGTGACACCCGGCCCGCGGAGAGCGTCGCGCTCATCGACGCGACCGAACGGGCATTGCAGGCCGGGATCGCCGCGGCCCGCCCCGGCGCCCGCGTCGGCGACCTCTCGTACGCCATCGGCTCGGTCCTCACCGAAGCCGGGTACACGGTCAACACCGAGTTCGGCGGCCACGGCGTCGGGTCGACGATGCACCAGGACCCGCACGTGTCGAACACCGGGCGGCCCGGTCGCGGCTACACACTGCGGCCCGGGCTGCTGCTGGCGCTGGAGCCGTGGGTCATGGCGGACACCGCCACGCTGGTCACCGACGCCGACGGGTGGACGCTGCGCAGCGCGACCGGCTGCCGTACCGCACACAGCGAGCACACCATCGCCATCACCGACGACGGCGCGGAGATCCTGACGCTGCCGAAGCCGTGACCCGGGCCCGACCCCGGGTCACCGGCCTTGGTCACGCGGGCGCGCACCGCTCCCGCAGGGTCGGGACTCCGGGCCCGGTGAGGTCGTCGCAGTACGCGGCCCGCCCGGCCATCGCCATCATCAGCGCGAGCGTGGTGCCGCTGACCAGCGGGCCGTTGCCGGCGGTGAACGGGCCGTCGGTGGCCTCCACCCGCAGGCCCTCGATCGCGCTGCGCCCGGCCACCGTGAAGTCCCGCCCGGCGTAGAACCGGGCGACCGGCGTGACGGCCTCGACCGACGGCGTACGTGTCAGGCCGAGCGGACGCCGGATGTCCTGGGCGTGCACGACCACCTCACCGAGCCACGCCTCGGTCGGCCCGAACGTCGACGTGGTGCTGCCGACGATCCGGCGGAAGCGGCGCAGCGTCTCCCCCGGGTCGGCGCCCCGGTGCTCGGCCAGCCGGCGGTCGTTGTGCAGATCGAAGTCGAACCGGGCGCCGAGCACGCTGGCGAGCCAGCGCGCCCGGCCGACGCTCGCCGCCGCCGTCATGTGCGCGAGCGTCTCCTGCACCGTCCACCTGCCGCACAGCGAGGGCCGGGCCCACTGCGCCGCGTCCAGCCCGGCGAGATCGTCGGCCAGGGCGGCGCGCTCGGCATGCGCGAGCGCCCACAGCTCGCGGCGGGTCAGCGTGTCGGACATGAAACCTCCAGAGTCGGGCCGTCAGAGGTCGGACCGCGCCCGCTCGGCGAACTCACCGCTCCCCGCCCGCCGATCTTGGAGTTGTGGTGGTTCACGAAACGGACATGCGCGACTTTCGAGGCGCCACAAGTCCAAGATCGACGGGGCAGAGCGGGTTCAACGTTTGCTGCACGTCCGTCCAACGCTCACCGGTGACGCTTCTCGCACACATCAACCGCAAGGGAGAAGCGTCATGCCACACAAGTTCCTCTCCACCGCCCGTACCGCCGCCTCGGTGGCCGGTGCGCTCGTCCTGGCCGTCGCGGGCCTGGCCACCGGCGCCACCCCGGCGTCGGCGGCCTACATCGTCCCCGCCGACTGCGGCCCCTACTCCGGGGCGCCGGTGCCGGCCGGCTACACCCTGAGATTCGCCGGCGCGCTCTATGTCAGCAACAACGCCAACGGCCCGGAGTTCATCATCGGCACGACAACTCGCAACGTCATCGTCGGAAGTGTCAACGACGACGTCATCTGCGCGCTCGACGGCAACGACGACATCCAGGCCAACAGCGGCGACGACATCGTCTACGGCGGCCTGACCGGCGACGACATCTGGGGCGACCTGGGCGACGACAACCTCCACGGCGACGGCGGCGCCGACACCATCCACGGTGACCGCTTCATCGGACCCAGCGCGCTGGACGGCGACGACCGCGTGGACGGCGGCAGCAACGACGACCACCTCTTCGGCGACAAGGGCGCGGACACCCTGGTCGGCGGCCCCGGCTGGGACGACGGTGACTGCGGACCGGACGCGGTGATCGACGATCCCCGGCCCACACTGGATCTCCCGATCAACTGCCCGTGATCCCGCCGGCACGGCGGTCCGCGCACCGGGAGACCGGGAACTCGGACCGCCGCGCTGCCGCCTGTCGGATCGTCGTCACCCCCGGTCCGACCACCACCGCACACGGCTACCGTGACACTCCGTGGCGGTGGAGTTCCGGGTGCTCGGCGACCTGGACGTCCGGATCGACGGCCGGACGGTCCGGATCGGTCACGCCCGTCAGCAGTGCGTCCTCGCCGCCCTGCTGGTCGAGCCCAACCGGGTCGTCGCGACCGAGCATCTCATCAGCCGGGTCTGGGGCGACGAGGTGCCGGACGGGGCCGCCGCCACCCTGCGTGGCTACCTGTCCCGGCTCCGCCAGGCGCTGGCCGGCGCGGACGAGGTCCGCATCGTCCGGCGCCATCCCGGCTATCTGCTCGCCGTCGACCCGGACCGCGTCGACCTGCACCGCTTCCGCGCGCTGACCGAACAGGCTCGGCGCGCCGGGGACGACGCGACAGCGATCGGTTGCCTGGAACGGGCGCTGGGTCTCTGGCGCGGCGAGGCGTTCGACGGGCTGACCACGCCGTGGCTGGCGGCCTACCGGCAGACCCTCGACCGGCAGCGGCTCGCCGCCGCGCTGGACCGCAACGACATCGCCCTGCGGCGCGGCGGGCACGCCCGCCTTCTCCCCGACGTCCTGGCGCTGAGCGGCCGGCACCCGTGGGACGAGCGCCTGGCGGCGCAGGCGATGCTGGCGTTGTACCGGTGCGGGCGGCAGGCCGACGCCCTCGCGCACTTCCACCGGCTGCGCCGGAGGCTGGCCGCCGAGATAGGCGCCGACCCCAGCCCGCCGCTGGCACAGCTCTACCAGCAGATCCTCACCGCCGACGCGGCGATCGCGCCGCCGGACCTCCCGGCAGACGGGGAACCGGGCACGCCGGCCACCGACCGGTCGCCCGGCGCGGCCCGGGATGCGGGCACCGTGCCCCGGCAGCTACCCGCGTCACCAGGGGTCTTCGCCGGCCGTACCGCCCAGCTCGCGCGCCTCGACGAACAACTCGCCGACGCGGGCCACCCGGACGGCGCCGGATCACCGGTGGTGATCTCGTCCATCGGCGGCGGCGGTGGCGTCGGCAAGACCTGGCTGGCGCTGCGCTGGGCGCACGCCAACGCCGGCCGCTTCCCCGACGGGCAGCTCTACGTCAACCTGCGCGGCTTCGACCCGACCGGGGATCCGGTCGGTTGGCCGGTGGCCGTGCGCGGCTTCCTCGATGCGCTCGGCGTCGAACCGGCACGCGTACCGGCCGATCCGGAGGCCCAGGCGTCGCTGTACCGGACGCTCGTCGCCGGCCGCCGGCTGCTGGTGGTCCTCGACGACGCCCGCGACGCCGCCACCGTGATCCCGCTGCTGCCCGGTACGCCCACGAGTGCGGTCCTGGTGACCAGCCGCCGGCAGCTGGCCGCCCTCGTGACCACCCACGGCGCGCGACCGCTGCCGCTGGACGTGCTGCCCGACGACGAGGCCCGCGAGCTGATCGTCCGGCAGGTGGGCCCCGCGCGGGTGGCGGCAGAGCCGGACGCCGTCGCGGCCGTCCTGCGGTTCTGCGGAGGTCTGCCGCTGGCGCTCGGGATCGTGGCGGCCCGCGCCGCGCTCCACCCCGGCCTCCCGCTGTCGTCGGTCGCGGCGGAGCTGACCACGGCGGTCCACCCGCTGGACGCGCTGGCCGGCGACGAGGCGACGACGAACCTGCGCGTGGTGCTGTCCCGCTCGCTCGCGGCGCTCACGCCCGCCGCGGCGGAGGTGTTCACGCTGCTCGGCCTCGCCCCGGGCCCGGACATCAGCCGGGCCGCGGCGGCCGGCCTGACCGCCCGTACGCCGGACGAGTCACGCCTGCTGCTGCGCGAGCTGGTCGACGCGCACCTCGTGCAGGAACACGTCGCGGGCCGGTACCGCATGCACGACCTGGTCCGGACGTTCGCTGCCGAACGGGCGGCCGGGGACGAGGCCGGTTCCCGGTGCGCGTTGCGCCGGCTGGTCGACCACCACCTGCACACCGCGCACGCGGCCGCGTTGCTGCTGTCCCCGCAGCGCGACCCGCTGACCCTCACCCCCGCCGCGCCGGGGGTGACCGCCGAACGGCTCGACGACCTGGCGGCGGCGCTGGCCTGGTTCACCCGCGAGCACCAGGTGCTCATGGCGACCATCGAGTACGCCGCGGGCAGCGGTCTCGACACCGCTGCCGGGCAGCTGTCGTGGACCCTGGCCACCTACTTCGACAGGCAGGGCCACTGGCACGACTGGGCCACTGTGGCCCGCCGGGCGGTCGAGGCGACCGGACGCTCGGGTGACCGCCCGGCGCAGGCCCAGGCGCACCGGCTCCTCGCCGGGGCCTGCTCCAACCTCGGCCGGTACGCCGAGGCGCAGCGCAACCTTCTCGCCGCGCTGGACCTGTTCGCCGCCCTGGGTGACGACGAGGGGCTGGCGCACACCCATTTCGACCTCAGCATGCTCCACGACCGGCAGCGGCAGCCCCGGGAGGCCCTGCCGCACGCGCGGCGGAGTCTCGCCCTCTACGAACGCGTCGGCGGCCCGCTCAAGCAGGCGGTGGCGCTCAACGCGATCGGCTGGTACCACTCGCAGCTCGGCGAGCACCACTACGCGATCGTCTACTGCCGCCGGGCGCTCGCCCTGTCCGAGCAGGCCGGCAGCGCGTACGGGCAGGCGAACACGTGGGACAGCATCGGCTTCGCCCACCACCATCTCGGCGAGTACGAGCACGCCGTCGACTGCTTCCAGCAGGCCCTCGCCCTGTTCGCCGACATCGGTGACCGGCATGCCGAAGGCATCGTGCTGGACCACCTCGGCGACACGTGGGCCGCGGCCGGGCGGACGGACGCGGCCCGGGACGCCTGGCGACGGTCACTCTCGCTGCTCGACGAGCTCGGTCACGCCGACGCCGCGGCGGTACGGCGCAAACTTCACCGGTGAGACGGTCAGAGCGCCACGATCGCGGCCGACTCCGGCGGCAGCTCGACGCCGTCGCGCATCACCGTGACGCCCTCTGACGTGGCAAGGAGCACACGGCGTACCACGCCGGGCAGGTTGATCCGCTGTGCCCGGCCGGCCAGGTTCGCCACCACGAGCGTCTCGCCGCGCCGCATCACCAGGAAGCGGTCGCCGTGGCGGACGTCGACCCGGTCCAGCCGGGGGTCCGACAGGTCGGCCCGGGAGCGGCGCAGCGCGATCAGCCGCCGGTAGAGGTCGTACGTCTCGCGGTGCTCCGGCTTGTCCAGCTCGGCCCAGTCCAGCCGGGACCGCAGGAACGTCTGCGGGTCCTGCGGGTCGGGTACGTCCTCGGTGGCCCAGCCGTGGTCGGCGAACTCGCGGCGGCGGCCGGTGGCGACCGCCGCGGCGAGTTCCGGCTCGGGGTGGCTGGTGAAGAACTGCCACGGCGTGGAGGCCGCCCACTCCTCCCCCATAAACAGCATCGGCGTGAACGGCGCGGTCATCAGCAGCGTCGCGCCGACCCGCAGCAGGCCTGGTGACAGCGTGGCGGAGATCCGGTCGCCGGTGGCCCGGTTGCCGATCTGGTCGTGGTTCTGCAGGTACGCCACGAAGCGGTGGCCGGGGGTGTGCTGCCTGTCGACCGGGCGGCCGTGGCTGCGGCCCCGGAAGCTGGACCAGGTGCCGGCGTGGAAGAAGCCGCCGGTCAGCACGTCGGTGAGGCACTTCAGGGAGCCGAAGTCGCCGTAGTAGCCCTGCCGCTCGCCGGTGAGCAGCGTGTGCAGCGCGTGGTGGGCGTCGTCGTTCCACTGGGCGTGCAGGCCGTACCCGCCCGCCTCGCGGGGCGTGATCAGGCGCGGGTCGTTGAGGTCGCTCTCGGCGATCAGCGACAGCGGCCGCCCCAGGTGCGTCGACAGCGCCTCCACCTCGGCGGCGACCTCCTCCAGCCAGTGCACGGCCCGGCCGTCCGGCATGGCGTGCACGGCGTCCAGCCGCAGCCCGTCGACGTGGTAGTCACGCAGCCAGCCCAGCACACTGTCGGCGATGTAGCGGCGTACCCCGTCGGAGTGCGGGCCGTCCAGGTTGACGGTGCGGCCCCAGGTGTTGCTCTGCTCGGTGAGGTACGGCGCGAACCGCGGCGCGTAGGCCCCGGAGGGCCCGAAATGGTTGTAGACGACGTCGAGGATCACCCCCAGGCCCTTGGCGTGGGCGGCGTCGACGAACCGTTTCAGGCCGTCCGGGCCGCCGTACGGCTCGTGCGGCGCGTACCAGCAGACACCGTCGTATCCCCAGTTGTACTCGCCGTTGAACGCGTTGACGGGCAGCAGCTCGACCATGTCGACGCCGAGGTCGACGAGGTGGTCGAGCCTGGCGATCGCGGCGTCGAACGTGCCCTCGGCGGTGAACGTGCCGATGTGCAGCTCGTACAGCACGCTGCCGGGCAGCTGCCGGCCGGTCCAGGCGGCGTCGGTCCAGCCGAACGCCGCGTGGTCGTAGAGCCGGCTGGGCCCGTGCACCCCGGCCGGCTGCCAGGCCGAGCGGGGGTCGGGCAGCGCCTGGTCGTCGTCGTCGAGCAGGAACGCGTAGTCGGTGCCCGGCCCGGCGTCGGGCACCTCGACCCGCCACCAGCCGTCCGGCCCCTGACGCATCGCGTGGTCGGCGACGCCGGGCAGGCGCAGCCGCACCCGCGCTGCCTCGGGCGCCCACACCGTGAACTCGGTCATGCGGCGGCCTCCACAGAGTCGGTGGGTGCGAGGAGGGCGACGGGATAGGTGCTCAGCAGATCATCCAGGAGCAGCTCAGAACCACTGTAGACCCGTCCGGTGAACAAGTCGGTGCACCCGTGAACGGGAAGTGACACGGTCGTGTCCCGCCAGCCGCCGGAGCGGGCCAGCCGCAGCGGCAGCCGGGTCGCCACCGCGACCGCGCCGCCCCGGTCGAATGCCACCGCGTGCGCGGCGGCCGGGCCGCGCGCCGGCACCGGCCGGTAGCCGCCGAACAGGTCCGGGCGGTCGCGGCGCAGCCGCAGCGTCCGGGACACCACGAGCAGCTTGGCCGCGCCGTCGCCGACGACCGCGGGCCGCCGGCCGGCGTCGAGCCGGGCCAGCATGTCCCGGCGTACGGCGAAGTCGACAGGCCGCCGGTTGTCCGGGTCGACGAGCGAGTTCTCCCACAGTTCGGTGCCCTGGTAGACGTCCGGCACGCCGGGCATGGCGAGCTGCACCAGCTTCTGCCCGAGGGCGTTGGACCAGCCGGGCGGGGTGATCTCGGCGGCGAACGCGGTGATCTGGGCGTGCAGTTCCGGGTCGTCGTACATCCGGTCGACCAGGGCGTGCAGCTCGTGCTCGAAGGCCGGGTCCGGGTCGGCCCAGCTGGTGGTGACCGACGCCTCCCGGGCGGCCTTCTCGGCGTACCCGTGCAGTCTCTCCCGTTCGATCGGCCACGCCCCGACGGCGGTCTGCCAGAGCAGGTGGGCCAGCGCGGGGTCGGCCAGCGGCGCGCGCGACATCCAGTCGGCGACCCGCTCGGCCCAGCGGCCGGGCAGCTCGGACAGCACCGCGAGGCGGGCGCGGACGTCCTCGCCGCGCTTGGTGTCGTGGGTGGACAGCGCGGTCATGCTCGCCGGCCAGCGCACGTGCCGGCTGGCGGCGAAGCGGTGCAGCTCGGCCGGGGGCACACCGAAGTGGGCCGGGCTGCCGCCGACCTCGTTGAGGGCGACGAACCGGCTCCACCGGTAGTACGCGGTGTCCTCCACGCCCTTGGCCATCACCGCGCCGGTGAACTGCGGGAACCGGGCGGCCAGCTCGTGGCCGGGGTCACGCAGCCGGGCGGTGACCTGGTCGAGGACGCCGGTCAGGTCGGGGCGGCGGCGGCCCGCTTCGCTGCGGGCGGCGGCCAGGTGCCGGGCGCCGGAGGGCGGATAGCCGCGGTAGACCGGGAAGCAGGCGGCCAGCTCGGCCAGCGCGGCGCGGACCTGCTCGCCCGGCAGCTCCGGCACGAGCGCGGCCAGGCGGGTCAGCTCGGCGGCGAGCAGCCGGGTGGCGGCCTCCAGCTTGGTGGCGTGCGTCAGGTCCGGCCAGGAGGTGTGCCGCCCGGTCAGCCGGCCGTCGAGCGTGGTGAACTCCGGTTCGGCGTCCGGGTCGACGAACAGCCCGGACACGGCGGCCAGCGCGTCGTAGCCGGTGGTGCCGTCGACCGGCCAGTCCGGCAGGTCCTCGCCGTACTCCAGGATCTTCTCCACCACCAGCCAGCTCTCCGGCGCGGCGGCGCGCAACCGGGCCAGGTAGCCGGCCGGGTCGCGCAGCCCGTCCGGGTGGTCGACGCGGATGCCGTCGACCTCGCCGGCGCCGACCCAGCGCAGGACCTCCGCGTGGGTGGCGTCGAACACCTCCGGGTCCTCCACCCGCAGGCCGGCCAGGTCGGAGACGGCGAAGAACCGGCGGTACGTCAGCTCGGCGTCGCCGCGCCGCCAGTTCACCAGCTCGTAGTGCTGCCGGTCGTGCACCTGGCGGGGCGTGCCGTCGCCGGTGCCGTCGGCGACCGGGAAGCGGTGCTCGTGGTAGCGCAGTTCCCCGTCGACGAGCTTCAGGTCGTCGAGCGCGTCGGCGGTGTCGGCGAGCACCGGCAGCAGCAGCCGCCCACGGTCCCAGTCGATGTCGAACCAGCGCGCGTACGCCGAGTCGCGGCCCCGCCGCAGCACGTCCCACCAGGCCGGGTTGGCGTCGGGCCGGGCGACCCCGGCGTGGTTGGGCACGATGTCCACGACCAGGCCGAGCCGGGCCGCGCGCAGCGCCCGGACCAGCCGCGCCCGGGCGGCCTCGCCGCCGAGCTGCGGGTTGACCGCACGGTGGTCGACCACGTCGTAGCCGTGCGTGGAGCCGGGGGTGGCGGTGAGCAGGGGCGCGGTGTAGAGGTGGGTGACGCCGAGCGCGGCGAGGTAGCCCGCCAGCTCGGCCGTGGTGTCCAGGTCGAAGCCGGGCCGCACCTGGACCCGGTACGTCGAGCGGGGGGTGTCGGGCATGGGTCAGGCCGTCCTCTCCAGGACCAGCAGCGAGCGGTCCGGTACGCAGACCGTGCCGCCCGCCTCGACCAGTGTCGTCTTCTCCGGGTCGGGTTCCGCGGTGCTGATCACCAGCTCCCACCGGGTGCCGAACTCCTCGCCGGGCAGCGTGAAGTCCAGCGGCGCGTCGTGCGCGTTGAACAGCAGCAGGAACGAGTCGTCCCGGTGGCGCTGGCCGTACTGGCCGCGTTCGCCGATGCCGTCGCCGTTGACGAACAGGGCCACCGAGCGGCCGAAGTCGTTGCCCCAGTCCTCGCCGGTCATCTCCCGGCCGTCCGGGGTGTACCAGGCCAGGTCGGGCAGCCCGGAACCGGCGGCGCGGCCGCCCACCGGCAGGCCGGTGAAGAACCGGCGGCGGCGGAACACCTGATGCCGGTTGCGGAAGTCGGTGAGCCGGCGGACGAAGTCCAGCAGCTCGTCGTCGGCCCGGTCCCAGTCCACCCAGGCGATCTCGCTGTCCTGGCAGTAGGCGTTGTTGTTGCCGCGCTGGGTGCGGCCCAGCTCGTCGCCGTGGCCGAGCATCGGCACGCCCTGGGACAGCATCAGCGTGGCCAGGAAGTTGCGCCGCTGCCGGGCGCGCAGCGCGCGTACACCGGGATCGTCGGTCTCGCCCTCGACGCCGCAGTTCCAGGACCGGTTGTGGCTCTCCCCGTCCCGGTTGTCCTCGCCGTTCGCGTCGTTGTGCTTGTCGTTGTAGGAGACCAGGTCGGTGAGCGTGAACCCGTCGTGGCAGGTGACGAAGTTGATGCTGTGGAACGGGCGGCGGCCGTCGTCCTGGTAGAGGTCGGCGGAGCCGGAGATCCGCGAGGCGAACTCGGCGAGGGTGGCCGGCTCGCCGCGCCAGAAGTCGCGTACGGTGTCGCGGTACTTGCCGTTCCACTCGGTCCACTGCGGCGGGAAGTTGCCGACCTGGTAGCCGCCGGGGCCGACGTCCCACGGTTCGGCGATGAGCTTCACCCGGCCGACCACCGGGTCCTGCTGCACCACCTCGAAGAACGTGGACAGGCGGTCCACCTCGTAGAACTCGCGGGCGAGCGTGGCGGCCAGGTCGAACCGGAAACCGTCGACGTGCATCTCGGTGACCCAGTAGCGCAACGAATCCATGATCAGTTGCAGCGAGTGCGGGCTGCGCACGTTGAGGCTGTTGCCGGTGCCGGTGTAGTCGACGAAGTAACGCCGGTCGTCCTCGGAGAGCCGGTAGTAGCTCGGGGTGTCGATGCCCTTGAAGCTCAGCGAGGGGCCGAGGTGGTTGCCCTCGGCGGTGTGGTTGTAGACCACGTCGAGGATGACCTCGATGCCGGCGGCGTGCAGGGCCTTGACCATGCCCCGGAACTCCTGCACCTGCTGGCCGAGGCGGCCCAGCGCGGAGTAGCCGTGGTGCGGGGCGAAGAAGCCGATGGTGTTGTAGCCCCAGTAGTTGCGCAGCCCCAGGTCGGCCAGGCGGTGGTCGTGCACGAACTCGTGCACCGGCATCAGCTCCACCGCCGTCACGCCGAGCCGCTTGAAGTGCTCGATCATCACCGGTGAGGCGATCGCCGCGTACGTGCCGCGCAGCTCCTCCGGGATGCCCGGGTGGCGCATGGTCAGGCCGCGCACGTGCGCCTCGTAGATCACCGAGTGGTGGTACGGGGTGCGCGGCGGCCGGTCGTTGCCCCAGTCGAAGTACGGGTTCACCACCACCGACTTCGGCATGTACGGCGCCGAGTCGGCGGTGTTCATCCGGTCCGGGTCGCCGCCGACCTCGTAGTCGTAGACCGACGGATCCCAGGTGATCTCCCCGTCGACGGCCTTCGCGTACGGGTCGAGCAGCAGCTTGTGCGGGTTGCAGCGCAGCCCCTCGGCCGGGTTCCACGGCCCGTGCACCCGGTAGCCGTAGCGTTGGCCGGGCTCGACGCCGGGGATGTAGGCGTGCCAGACGTACGCGTCGACCTCGCGCAGCTCCACCCGCCGCTCGGTGCCGATGTCCCACTCGTCGAACAGGCACAGCTCGATCTTCTCCGCCACCTCGGAGAAGATCGCGAAGTTGGTGCCCATCCCGTCGTACGTGGCGCCGAGGGGGTAGCTCTCGCCCGGCCAGACCTGCATGTCGCTCCTTCGGCCCATGATCGTGAGCGCATCGGGCAGGGGCACCGCCGATGCGCACGCCGGTGATGCCCCGTCGCACGCCCCGTCAATCCACCCGTTCGGACCGTAACCGAAATCCGCCCTCGTGGGGCCGGGTGTCACGTTCGGGTGCCCGTGTCACGCCCAGCTCGCCGTCCCGGCATTCTCCATACCGGCGTCGGCGGAATACGCAGGTCACTTCACAGTAGAGGGTCACCCGCATTCATTGACGCTCTCCCCCACTTTATCTTCTCGTTACATCGCCTTCACACGATCAGAAAAGGGGGCAATTGATCCGACGACTCATCGTTCGGCCCCACCTGAGCAGGGATTTCTCGAATAGTGGATCTGGAGCTACGCCGCGTCACCGCCCGGAATCTTTCCGTTCCCGACCGGCCGCCACCTGCGCTGATTGACGATTCCGCCTCGCTTTATCTCTCCGTTACATCAGCGCGGCACCGATCCCACCAGGACCGGCCTACGCTTCGTTCCACTGTCCACATCGATCCGAAAAGAGGATGAATCGATGGGTGAAAGCAGGAACGTGTCGATCGACCTGTCCGACCTGGACACCACGGCGGTCTCCTGGTCGGGCGCCGGTGACGAGGCGTCGGCGGGGCTGTACGCCATGCCGGCGGCCGGCGGGATCACGCTGACCGACCCGTCCGCCATGGGCAAGGGCTCCTGCGGCGGCGCCGCGTGCCAGGGCCGGCCGATCCAGTGGTGCTGCGTCAACTGCCACTGATCATCGCGGAGCCGCCGGCCGACGCCGGCGGCTCCGTCCCATCGTCGGCGCGGCCGGTGGTCCGGCTCGTGAGGTAAGCGGAGAGGTACGTCGGATGAGCGTTGAACCCGGTCGAGCCGTCGAGCTGAGCGTGGTGATCCCCACCCACGCGGACGCACCCTGTCTGGAGCTCACGCTGCGGTCGCTGCGGCGCCAGACACTGGGCCCGGCCCGCTTCGAGGTCATCGTGGTCCGCGACGGCGGGGACGGCAGCCAGTACTCCGGCATCGCCGACGCCGGCAAGGGGCTGCGCCTGCACTTCGTCGAGCGGCCCGAGCGCGGCGGCCGGGCGGCGGCCCGCAACGAGGCCGCGCGGCGGGCGACCTCACCGCTGCTGCTGTTCCTCGACGCCGACTCGTACGCCACGCCGGACCTGCTGCGCCGCCACCTCGACCACCACAGCGACCCGTCCGCGCCCGCGGTGCTGATGGGCCGGCGCGACGAGACCGGCATCGAGCACGTGCACGCGGCGCTGGCCGACCAGCCGACGATGCCCGTTCCCCGGCTACGCGGAGCCGGCGGCGGCGACATGCGGTTCGGGACCGAGGAGGGACCGTCCGGCGACGACTGGCTGCTGGCCGGGTGGCTGTTCTGCTTCACCCACAACGCGTCCGTACGCCGGGACGTGTTCGAGGCGGTCGGCGGGTTCGACGAGGGCTTCGGCCTGCGCTGGGGCCTGGAGGACATGGAGCTGTTCTACCGGGTGCACGCACACCTCGGCGTGCTCGGCCGCAACTTCGCCTACGACGACCTGGCCGCCGTCTACCACCTGCCGCATCACCGCAACGTCATCCAGAACTGGAACGACTTCATGGACAACCTGGATCGGGTCGCGCAGAAGTACCCGGTCGTGGAGTGGGAGTTCGCCGGGCCGGTGGACGTGGCCCGCGCGGCCGAGCGGGTGGTGCACTACCGCCGGGCGATGGACGACTGCGTACGCCGGTCCTGGTGCCGGATCGGTCCTGCGGTGCGGCGGCTCGCCGGTCGCCTGCCCGGCGACCGGGTGCTGTGGGTCGGCACCGGCAGCGCCGAGGCCGGGCTGCCCGACGGCGCGTTGACCTACGACTACGGGGCGCCCGCGGGTCCGGCCAACTTCCACCTGGTCGGGATCAGGCCACCGGTCGCCCCGGACAGCCTGGACGCCGTGGTCAGCGTCGACTTCTGGCGGTACCTCTACTGGGAGGACCTGTGCCAGTTCGTCAACGTCGCCGGTTCCCTCGCCGACGAGGTGCACCTGGTCTCCACCGGCGCGGAGCTCTCGGCGCGGTTCGACCCGGATCCGGCGAGCCTGGGTTACCTCGGCCGGGTCATGGGCGCGGCGTTCGAGACCACCCTGACCGAGGTCGACGGCCTCGGTTCGGTGCTGCGGCTGCGCCCGCACCACCGTGCCGCCGTCGCGGCCGGCTGACCGGGAACGGCAGCGCCGATGCCAGTGATCGAGGCCAGTGGCCTGACCAAGCGGTTCCGGATCGCCGACAAGCAGCCGGGCCTTCGCGGCTCGCTGCGCCATCTCGTACGGCCACGACACGTCGAGCACGTGGCGGTGGACGGCGTCGACCTGTCGATCTCCTCCGGCGAGGCGGTCGCGTACGTCGGGCCCAACGGCGCCGGGAAGTCGACGACGGTCAAGCTGCTCACCGGCATCCTGCACCCCACCGCCGGGCGGGTGCGCGTCTGCGGCCTCGACCCGCACCGCGACCGGCACGCCAACGCCCGCAACATCGGCGTGCTGTTCGGTCAGCGCAGCCAGCTCTGGTGGGACCTGCAGGTCCGCGACTCCCTCGCGCTGCTGCGCGACATCCACCGCATCCCGCGGGCCCGGTACGCGGCACGCCTGGAGGAGTTCGACGCGCTGCTCGGGCTCGGCCGGCTGCTACCGGTGGTCGCCCGGCAACTCTCGCTCGGCCAGCGGATGCGAGCCGACCTGGCCGCCGCGCTGCTGCACTCACCGCCCGTGGTGTTCCTCGACGAGCCGACCATCGGACTGGACATCGTCGCCCGGCAGGCGGTCCGGGACTTCCTGCGGGCCCAGCGCGCGAGCGGGACCACGGTGCTGATGACCACGCACGACATCGGTGACATCGAACAGGTCTGCCGCCGGCTCGTGATCATCGACGGCGGCCGGATCATCTTCGACGGCTCGATCGACTCCGTCCGCCGGCTGGTCGCCGACCAGCGGACCGTGCACCTGACACTCGGCGCCGACTGGCACGGCGACCTCGACGCCGACCTGCCGGGCGTCCGGCTCGTCCACGACGGGCCGGCGCGGCAGATCGCCGTCACGTTCGACCACGGCGCGTACGGCGCGGGCGAGATCGTCTCGGTGGTCGCCCGCCGGACGCCGGTGGTGGACATCCGGATCGACGAGCCGTCCATCGAGGACGTGGTGCGTCGGGCGTACGCCGGCGAGCTGAGCCCTTCGGTGCCGGCATGAGGGCGTACCTGACGCTGGCGCGGATGTCCTGGTCGACGCTGCTGATCTACCGGGGCGAGTTCCTCCTCCAGCTCACCGGGGTCGTGGTGCAGACCGTGGCGCTGTTCGCGGTCTGGCAGGCCGTCTTCGCCGGCGCCGCCGGTGGCGAGGTCGGCGGGTTGTCCTGGGAGCAGATGAAGGGCTACCTGGTCGTGGCGTTCCTGACCGGGGCGCTGCTGTCGAGCTTCACCGACGCGCAGATCGCCGGCCCGGTGCTGCACGGCACCGTGGCGCTCGACCTGGTCCGGCCGATCGACTACCAGCTCTCGCGTTTCGCGCTGTCGCTCGGATACGTCGTCGGCGAGGTGCTGACGGTGGCGGTGATGGCGGCGACGCTGGTGTCGGCGTTCGGCGGCGCCGCGCTGCCCGCCGCCGGGCAGGCCGGACTGTTCCTGCTCAGCCTGCTCGCGGTGGTGCCGCTGAAGTTCGGCCTGGTCTACCTCGTCGGACTGCTGTGCTTCTGGACCGGCAACTTCCACGGGCTGAGCCTGTCCCGGGTGGCGGTCACCAACATCCTCTCCGGGGCGCTCGTGCCGATCGCGTTATTCCCGGGCTGGCTCCAGGTCGTCTGCCAGCTGTCCCCGTTCCCCGGCATCGTCTCCACCCCGGCGCTGATCTACCTGGGGCAGGTACGGGGTGCCGAGGCGGTGACGCTGATCGGCGTACAGCTGCTCTGGGTCGTGCTGTTGTGGGGTGCGGCCCGGCTGCTGCGGTCCGCGGGCGTGCGGCGGCTCACCGCGCACGGCGGGTGACCGGCCGATGATGCACGAGGCACGGATCTACCGCCGGTTGCTCGGCGCGCATCTGCGGGCGGTGCTCGAGTACCGGGCCGACGCGCTCCTGACGATCGGGGCGACGGTGCTCGGTCAGCTCGCCGGACTGGTCTTCGTGGTCATGGTGTTCCGGCAGGTGACGGCGCTCGGCGGGTGGACCCGCTGGGAGGTGCTGTACGTCTGCGCCATGGTGATGCTCGCCGAGGGCATCGGCTCCCTGCTGTTCGAGGGGACCTGGCATCTCGGCGGCCTGGTCAACCTCGGCCTGCTGGACTACCTGCTGGTCCGGCCCTACCCGGTGGTGCTCCAGGTCACCGGCAACGCGGTCGGGTTCAACGGTCTCGGCAACGTCGGGTTCGGCGCGGCGCTGCTCGGCGCCGCGGCCGTCCACCTCGATCTGGCCTGGACGCCGCTGACGGTGCTCTGGGCGGTGGTGCTGCTCGCCAGCGGGGTGCTGGTCAAGCTGGCGGTCAACCTGGCCACCAACGCTGTCGTCTTCTGGCTGCTGAGCCCGTCCAGCTCGCTCGCGGCGAGCGTGCACACCCTGGGCGACCTGGCCCGCTATCCGCTGACCCTGTACGGCACCGGTCTGCGATCGCTGCTGACGCTCGTACCCGTCGCGTTCGTCGGCTACTTCCCGACGGCCGCGCTGCTGGACAAGGGCGCCTCGACGACGGCCGGCGCGGTCACCCCGGTCGTCGCGGCGGCCTGCGCGGCCGGGGCGTGGGCGGTCTTCCGGGCCGGGTTGCGCCGGTACGAGAGCGCGGGCAGCTGAGATGGCGGCCTCGCGGGCCGGCGCCGTCGGCCGGTACCTGGCGGCGGTGCGGGACGACACCGGGCAGCCGGCGGCGTACCTTCCGCCCTGCGGCAAGCGGTACCCGGGCGCGGCCCGCCGGTCGCTGCGGTGGCCCGGCCCGGGGTCCGCGCCGCTCGGCGACGGCTGCCTCGACCGGCTCAGCGCGATGCTTCTCGGGTACGCGCCACGCCGGGCGGAGACGATCACGCTGGCCGGACTGTCCGCGTTGACCGGCTCCCCGCTGGACACGCCCACCCCCTCGCGGCTGCTGCCCGGCTGGCACACGCTGCGCCGATCGGTGCCCTCCGGCGGGGCGTTCCACCCCAACGAGATCTACCTCGCCTGGGCCGGCTCCCCCGACCTCGCGGCCGGCGTCTACCACTACGACCCGCCCCACCACTGCCTGGAACTGCTGCGGCCGGGCAGCCCGGCCGCCCGGCTCGACCGGCTTCTCGGGGTCGCGGCGGCGCCCCGGCACGCGCTGCTGCTGACCCACCGGCCGTGGAAGAACACCAGCAAGTACGGGGCGTTCGGCTACCGGCTGGGCATCGTCGACTCCGGTGTCCTGCTGGCCCAGTTGCTCACGTCGCCGGTGGACGCGACACCGCGCCTGGACCTCGACCCGGCGCTCGCCGGTGAGCTGCTCGGACTCGACGCCGAGTTGGAGGCCACCTACGCGGCGATCGAGTTCCCGGCGACCGCTGACGTCTCCTGGACACCGCTTGTGTCCGGCGGGCCGCCCCCGGCGACCGGGCTGGACCACGACCGGCTCGGCCACGAGGCCGCCCATCCGAGCGCGGTGGCGCTGCACCGGGCGACGTACGGCCGGGACACCGACGCCGAACCGCCGGCGACCGACCGCCTTCCGGCCCAGCGCCTCCCGGTGGGTCCGGCGACGGACCGGGCGCTCGACCTGCCGCCGGCCCGGCCGCTCGACCTGGTCGCGGCCGCCGCCCGCCGCGCCTCCGCCGCGAACCTCGGCCC
>NZ_JBXUOV010000080.1:0-26396 GCF_057196585.1 Micromonospora sp. ATLC20 | reverse complement strand
GTGCGGGGCGGGGCCGCCGGTGCGGGCGCCCGCGCGGCCAGGTCCTCGACGAGCTGGGCGACGCCCGGGTCGGCGAGGCGGACGTACCGGTGGCGGCCCTGCCGCTGCTCGACCACCAGGCCGCCCGCCACCAGCCGGGTGAGGTGGCCGCTCGCGGTGGACGCGGCCACCCCGGCGGCGCGGGCCAGCTCCCCGGCGGTCCAGGCGCGGCCGTCGAGCAGGGCCAGGCAGAAGCCGGCCCGGGTGGGGTCGGCGAGCAGCGCGGCGAACCCGGCGAGTCCGCGTCCGTCGGCACCGGTGGTCATCGGCCCATGCTGACACGGGCACGGTTCGGGCCGCGCGGAACGGTCCGGGGGGTTGGGGTCAGATCGCGGTTCCGGGTGGGGACTTCAGGAGGGATGCCGCTTCGGCCGGGTAGCCGCCACGACCCGACCGCAGGGCGATGGCCGCCAGACGAATCAGGTCGATGTTGACGCCGGCGGCACCACTCGGGTCATGCACCTGCAGGCGCACCTCCACACTCACCGCCGTCTCGGCCCAGCCCTGCGCTTCGATGTTGAGGTGGGCGATCTTGTGGGATCGCAGGTGCGGCATGTACGCGAGGGGCGCCATCTGGACCTTGCCGGACGACCCCAGGGCGTTCAGCTTGGACTGCTTCTTGGTGTTCGGGTTCTCGACCAGGTTGCGGAAGTCTTCGGTCCCGCCCAGATTGACCTGGTAGGAGCTGCCCAGGGTGAGGCCGCGCTCCTCGATCAGCCGCAGTAGTGCGTGGTGCAGCACGGAGGTGCCGAACTGGCTGGCCAGGTCGTCGCCGAGCAACGGCACACGGGCTTCCTCGAAACGTGCCAGTAGTGACTCGTGCCTGGCCACCGGATCCGACGTGGTGTTCACGAACGCGACTCCCGCCGTCAGAGCCGCCTCGGCGTACGCCCGAGCCGTGTCCGGCCGACCGCTCGGAGCGGAGTAGAGCAGCACCTCCGCCCCTTCCAGCGCGTGCGCCACCCGTTCGACTTCCGTCGAGTCCACCAGGCCACGCCGCACCGTCACGCCGGCGGGCGGAAGTTCGGTGTCGAGGCGCGGGAAGTTGTTGGGCGGCATGAATATCGCCTCGTGGAGATCCTTGCCCACCTTTCGGTCGGACATGGCGAAAGCGGCGACGACGTCGATGTCGCTGACGCCCAGTCCCGCGATCTCTGGCCGGTGGAGCCCTACCAGGCTGCCGGTGTTGCGGTAGAAGGCGATGCCCTGCACCAGCGCCGACGTGTTGTTGCCCACACCGACGACCGCCAATCGAACACTGTCGATCATGGGGCGAAGAGTACCCGAATCTGCCCACGCGGGGGTCCCGGTCAGCGGAACCGACGCCCACCAGCGCCGGGCATGACCTCTCGGTCAGCCGCCGGAACGCGGGCAGGCGGTGGTCAGCTCGCTGATGGTGCGGGTGTCGCCGTCGTAGCTGCGCGCCGCCACGAACGCCCCGGCCGGCGGGTGCGCCCCGGCGACCGCCCGAGCGCGGCGCCGGTCCGCCGCGCCGAACCGCAGCGCCAGGCTCAGGTGCGGCACCCACCGGCCGGGCTGGTGCCACGAGTGCCCGCCAGACGCCTCGGCCAGTACGTCCCAGACCGCGCCGTGCAGCGCGACGAGTTGCGGGGTCGGGCGGACCAGCCACACCAGTGGCGCGCTGCCGTCGAGCACCGTCACCCGGCCCAGCCGCACCGGCAGCGGGAGCGCCGCGTCGCAGAGGTCGGCCAGGCGCTGCTCGGCGCCGGGCGGGAACTCCTCCACCGAGGCGAGCGTGAGGTGCGGCCGGTTCGTCGGGTGCGTGTTGCGGGCCAGGCTGGGCAGCCCGGCGGCGGCGAGCCGGTCCCAGGCAGCGCGAACCGCCGCTTCCAGTTCGGGAGAGCAGAGCAGTTCGACCGTCCGCACGTGATCAGGCTAGTCGCCGGCGACCGCCCGCGACGCCCCGTACGTCAGAGCCAGCCGGCCTCGCGCGCCCGCCGGACCGCCTCCGCCCGGTCGGCGGCGCCGAGCTTCTGCACGCAGGCGCTGAGGTGGTTGCGGACCGTTCCGGCGGCCAGGTGGGTCCGCCGGGCGATCACCGCGACCGGCGTACCCAGCTCGGCCAGCCGCAGCGTCTCCAGCTCACGCGGCGTGAGCGGGCACTCGGGCAGGGTGAGCGCGTCGGCCGCGAGCGCGGGATCGACGTAACGCGCCCCGGAGTGCACCCGGCGGATCACGTCGGCCAGCGCGCCGCCGGGGGCGCCCTTGGCGAGGAACCCGCGTACCCCGGCGGTGAGCGCCGGCCGGAGCTGGGCGGGCCGGCCGTGTCCGGTGAGGATCACCGGCGCGCAGCCGGGCAGCGCCCGGGTCAGCTCGGCGGCGACCTCGACGCCTCCGGGCCGCGGCATCTCAAGGTCGAGCACGGCGACGTCGGGGCGGTGGGCCAGCGCCGCGTCCAGGGCGCTGCGCCCGTCGCGGGCGTGCGCGACCACCTCGATGTCCGGTTCCAGGTCGAGCAGCGCGGCCAGGGCGAGCCGGATCAGCTCCTCGTCGTCGGCCAGCAGCACCCGGATCACGGCGTCACCGGCACTGTCGCCACCAGGCTGAACACGCCGTCGGCGGCCTCGGCCCGGACCCGTCCGCCGGCCGGGGCGAGCCGGTCGGCCAGGCCGCGCAGGCCGCCGCTGAGCCGGTCCGGTCCGGCGTCGTCGCGGACGCCGTCGTTGCGTACGGTCAGCGTCACCACGCCGTCCTCCCGGGTGATCTCGATCCGGCACCAGCCGGCCCGGCTGTGCCGCAGCACGTTGGTTCCGGCCTCGCGCAGCACGGCGGCCAGGTCGGCGGCGACCGGCGCGGGCACCTCACCGGCGGGCGGAACCACTGTCGTGCGGACGCCGCTGGAGCGCAGCACCTCCCCCACCGCGGCGGCCTGCTCGGCCAGGTCGACCGCGCGGTAGCCGTGCACCGCCGCCCGGACCCGGGTCAGCGCCGAGCCGGCCAGCCGCCGGGCCTCGGCCGCCTCCCGGGCGGCCCTCGCGGCGTCGCGCGGCGCCAGCCGCTCCGCCAGCTCGGCCTTGAGCGCGATCACCGTCAGGTCGTGGCCGAGCAGATCGTGGACGTCGCGGGCGAAGCGCAGCCGTTCCTCGGCGGCGGCGAGCCGCGCCTGGGCGGCCTGCCCCTGCCGGGCCTCGACGAACAGGTCCCAGAACCAGACCTGGACCCAGGTGAGCGCGGCGATCCCGGCGCCCACCACGCCGGTGACCAGCAGTGCCGTGGGCACCGGCCCGCCCGTCGCCCCGGTGACGGCGGCGGACACCGCGAGGACGCCGGCCGCCGCCACCGCGGCGACGTCGGGCCGGAACAGCAGCGGCGTCATGCCGACCAGGGATGCGCCGAGCCAGGCCCAGGTGGGCCAGGTTCCGGCCGCGACCGGGCCGAGCAGCGGCAGGCTGAGCAGCGCCGCCACTGTGAGCGCGGCGTGCCGGGTCCGGCGGGCCGGTACGGGCAGCCACGGCGTGACGGCCGCGTGCAGCACCGCGATCTGGGCCGCGGTGAAGGCGAGCAGCCCGGCGGCGCCGAGCGCGACGCGTACCGGGTCGGGTTCGCGGGCCAGGCCGACGGCGGGCAGCAGCACGGTGGTCCAGACGTTCGTGGCCAGCGACAGCAGGGTGACCCGCCGGGCCCGGCGCAGCCGGTGGTCCGCCGGATCGACGCTCATGCCCGCTGATCCTAGGGCGTGCACCGGTCCGCCCACCCCTGAGAAACGTCACGGCCGGATCGTGCGTTCCGCACGGTTTCCCGGTGACTGACGCGCCTTCTCCGGTGCGCCGGGCGGCGGCAGGGTCGGGGCATGACGGAGATGACTGTGGTCGTACCCCGGCGGTGGGCCGGGTGGGCGCGGACCCGGCACCTGGCCGGGATGGTGGTGGCGATGGTGGCCGGGATGGTGCTGCTCGGGCCGCTGTGGCAGGTGGGCGGGAGCCTGCTGGGCGGCGCGGCGGTGCTGGCGCGGCCGGACGTGGCCGCGCTGGTGATGGCGACGGACATGGCGGCGGGCATGGCCGCCTGGATGTGGTACCGGGGGGACGGCCGGGCCGCCACCGCGGAGATGTCAGCGGCCATGTACGTGCCGTTCCTGCTGCTGCTCCCGCCCTGGTGGGCCGGGTGGGTCGGGGGCGACACGCTGCTGCTCGGCGGTCACCTGCTGATGGTGCCGGCGATGCTGCTGGTGGCGCTGCGGCACCGGCACACGCCCGCCGCGCCGCCGCGCCGGCACCCGGTCGCGGCGGCTGTGACGCGCGGGTGGCCGGCCGGGCTGGGACTGCTCATGACCGTGGACATGTGGTTCGCGCCCACCGTCTTCGCGCCGTGGACGCTGCTGGTCCTGCCGGCCGGCTACCTGCTGATCGGCACCTGGCGGCGGCAGTGGGGCGACCGGCGCGCGCTGGCCGCGCAGCTCGCCGGGGCGGCCGTGTGGGGCGGCCTGGCGGTCGTGGCGATGATCGCGTCCGCCGACGTCGCCGGGGTGCTCGTCGGGGTGGGCTGGCTCGTCCACGCGGCCTGGGACGCCTGGTACCACCGCACCGGCGCGGTGGTGCCGCGCGGGTACGCGCTGTGGTGCGCGGTGTTCGACGTCGGGGTGGGCCTGACCACGCTGCTGGCCGTCCTGTCCCGGTGATCCGGCGGGGGCACGGGGCCGCGCCGGATCACCCGGAGAGGACGGCGCCGGGGTGGCGCGGCGAACGTTTGCCCCGGTCGCCGCGACCCCCGCGCGGCGGTGATGAAAAACTTGTCGCATGACCGCCGCACCGAGCCCGACCGACCCCGCCGTTCCCGACGACGCCGAGGACGCCTTCGCCTTCGCCGATCTCGGGCTGCGCACCGAGTTGCTGGGCGCGCTGTCCGCGCTCGGATACGAGGAACCGACGCCGATCCAGCGGGAGGCCATCCCCCCGTTGCTGGCCGGGCAGGACCTGCTGGGTCAGGCGGCGACCGGTACGGGCAAGACCGCCGCGTTCGCGCTGCCGCTGCTGCAGCGGATGCCGGTGGGGCGGGCCGAGGGCGACCCGGTGTCGCTGGTGCTGGTGCCGACGCGGGAACTGGCCGTGCAGGTCTCCGAGGCGTTCCACCGCTACGGCAAGGACCTGGGCGCCCGGGTGCTGCCGATCTACGGCGGGCAGCCGATCGGCCGGCAGCTGCGCGCGCTCGACCACGGGGTGGACGTGGTGGTGGCGACGCCGGGCCGGGCCCTGGACCACATCGCCCGGGGCACGCTGCGGCTCGGCGCGCTGAGCACGGTGGTGCTGGACGAGGCGGACGAGATGCTCGACATGGGCTTCGCCGAGGACATCGAGGCGATCCTGGAGCACGCCCCGGCGGGCCGGCAGACGGTGCTGTTCTCCGCCACCATGCCGGCCCGTATCGACGGGCTGGCCCGGCAGCACCTGACCGACCCGGTCCGCATCCGGATCGAGCGGGAGCGGCCGGTCGCCGGGGAGGCACCCCGGGTGCGGCAGAGCGCGTACATCGTGGCCCGGGGGCACAAGCCGGCCGCGCTGGGCCGGGTGCTGGACGTGGAGTCGCCCACCGCGGCGATCGTGTTCTGCCGCAGCCGCGAGGAGGTGGACCGGCTCACCGAGACGATGAACGGCCGGGGCTACCGGGCCGAGGCGCTGCACGGCGGGATGAGCCAGGAGCAGCGGGACCGGGTGATGGGCCGGCTGCGCGCCGGCACGGCGGACCTGCTGGTCGCCACCGACGTGGCCGCCCGAGGGCTGGACGTCGAGCAGCTCACCCACGTGGTCAACTACGACGTGCCGTCGGCCCCGGAGTCGTACGTGCACCGGATCGGGCGGGTCGGCCGGGCCGGACGGGAGGGTGTGGCGATCACGCTCGCCGAGCCGCGTGAGCACCGGATGCTCAAGACCATCGAGCGGGTCACCGGGCAGCGGATCGCCATCGACAAGATCCCCACTGTCGCCGACATGCGGACCCGGCGGCTGGAACTGACCCAGGCCGCGCTGCGGGAGAGCCTGCTGGAGGACGACCTCGACCCGTACCGGGCGATCGTGGAGTCGCTCACCGACGAGTTCGACCTGGTCGAGGTGGCGCTGGCGGCGGTGAAGCTGGCGCACGAGGCGACGTCACCGGGCTCGGACGACGAGGAGGAGATCCCGCAGGTTCCGGTCCGCGGCCCGCGCGAGGGCCGGCCGGAGACCGGCGGGCGGGGCGAGCGCCGGGGGCCGGGCCGTCCGCGTACCGGCGGGACCACCCAGGTCTTCATCGGGCTGGGCCGGCGGGCCGGGGTGCGGCCGCAGGACCTGGTCGGCGCGATCACCGGGGAGACCCGGATCAACGGCCGGGACATCGGCTCGATCGAGATCGCCGACCGGTTCTCCCTGGTCGAGGTGCCGCAGGCGGTGGCCGACGAGATCATCGCGGGGCTGCGCGGCACCACCATCAAGGGCCGCAAGGCGACGGTACGCCGGGACCGGGACGGCGGCGAGTCCGACGGCCGGGAGCGTCCCTTCGACGCCGGCCGCCGCGGCCGCCGCTGAGGCGTCCACCGCAGCCGGTGACCGGCACCGCCGGAGAAGCCGCCGCCGGTGACGGTCACCGGCCGTTCCCACCCGCCATGCGGTTCGTCAGCCGCCCGACGACGGTACGCGACCACGGGCGGTACCTGGTGTTCTGGAACGCGGTCACGAGCCAGTCGTCCCCCTGGTGGACGAGGACGAACGTGACCGCCGAGAGCCGCTTCGCCGACGGCTCGGTACGGCCGCGCTGCCAGCGCATGATGATCCCGCCCAGCGCCCACACCACGGCGACGTCGGTGGCGACGTGCCGGATGCGCGGCTCTCGGACGGTCATGCGCGAGCCGCGCATGACGCCCCCGAACAGCGCCCGGTGACCGTCGGCGATCGCGCGCCGACCCGCCATCCGGGTGCCGTCGTAGGCCGTGTAGTCCGCGTCCTCGCTGAAGAGGGCCGCGTACCGGTCCGGGTCGCCCTCACCCCAGGCGTCGGCGACCCGGGCCAGGGCGCGGCGGACGCCGGCTTCCGTAGATTGATTCAGCATGCTAAACATTTTAGCGCACTGAAATGTTTTTGTCAGGCCCCGTCGCCGGAGGGGGCGGAGACTCGGGAGGTCTGCTCCTGGAGGATGACCACCACGTTGCGGACG
This sequence comes from Micromonospora sp. ATLC20, assembly GCF_057196585.1. Lineage (NCBI taxonomy): Bacteria > Bacillati > Actinomycetota > Actinomycetes > Micromonosporales > Micromonosporaceae > Micromonospora > Micromonospora sp. ATLC20. The sequence continues at coordinate 19,214 of NZ_JBXUOV010000080.1, read as the reverse complement.
AAGTGCTCGACGGTGGCGAGCTGCGCCTCGGTGTACCCGCGGGTCAGCTCACTGATCGCCGCACCGAGTGGCGCGAAGACCGGGCCCATCTCGGCGTCGAGCCGCTCCACGTCGGCGACGACGAACGTCTTGCGCCGGTCCGTCGCGTCCGGGCTGCGCCGCGCGTACCCGGCGCGGGAAAGCCGGTCCACCAGCCCGGTGACCGCACCCGGCGTGAGCCCGAGCTGACGGGCGAGATCACCGGAGGTGAGCGGGCCACGCCGGGCCAGCAGATCGAGCGCCTTGTTCTCCGTGGCCGTCAGGCCACGCCGGGCGGCCACCGCCTCGTGGAACATCACCACGGCGGTGCTCAACTCCCGGCCCAGAAGATCGCCGAGGTCCGGGGTTCCGCTTCCCGGTGCATCCCCGTCAGTTGCTCTGCGCGCCACCTGACCAGCCTCTCCGCGCGGCGTCCGTCGGTCCTGGCCGCACGCCGGCCAGTATGCCGGGCCGGGAACGGCTGTCGACGCTCCGGCCGGCCGGGATGCCGGACGGACCATCCGGTCGCGCCGTGGAGCGGGGGTCCGGCCGTCACCGGACCCCCGCCCCCGCTCAGGCCGCGGCGAGCGTCCCCGCCTCGATCTCGGCCGGGCGCAGCGCCAGCGCGAGCACGTCCGCCACGTCGGACAGGGTGTGCACGGTCAGCGCCTCCCGCACCTCGGCCGGCAGGTCGTCCAGGTCCGGCTCGTTGCGCTTCGGGATGATCACCTCGGTGAGACCGGCCCGGTGGGCGGCGAGCAGCTTCTGCTTCACCCCGCCGATCGGCAGCACCCGGCCGGAGAGCGTCACCTCGCCGGTCATCCCGAACTCGGGCCGCACCGGCCGCCCGGTCACCAGTGAGGCCAGCGCGGCCACCATGGTGATGCCGGCGCTCGGGCCGTCCTTCGGCACCGCGCCCGCCGGGACGTGCAGGTGGATCCGACGTCCGGCCAGCGCGTTCGGGTCCAGGCCGTAGCGCCGTCCGTTCGACCGCAGGTACGACCACGCGATGTGCGCGGACTCCTTCATCACGTCGCCGAGCTGGCCGGTCAGCGTCAGTCCCGGCTCACCCTCCATCGTGGTGGCCTCGATGAACAGCACGTCGCCACCGGCGCCGGTGACGGCCAGGCCGGTCGCCACGCCGGGCACGGCGGTGCGTTCGGCCGACTCCGGGGTGAACTTCGGCCGGCCCAGGTATCGGGCCAGGTTGCCGGCGTCCACGTGCACCGGCGCGGGGTCCGTGGCGAGCGCGACGGCCACCTTGCGCAGGATCTTCGCCAGGGCTCGTTCGAGCTGCCGGACGCCGGCCTCCCGGGTGTACTCGCCCGCGATCAGCGCCAGCGCCTCGTCGGCGACGCTCACCTCCTCGCCGGTCAGCCCGGCCCGCTCCCGCTGCCGGGGCAGCAGGTGGTCCCGGGCGATGGCGACCTTCTCGTCCTCGGTGTAGCCGTCCAGCGCGACCAGCTCCATCCGGTCCAGCAGCGGGCCCGGGATCGCCTCGACCACGTTGGCGGTGGCGAGGAACAGCACGTCGGACAGGTCGAGGTCGACCTCCAGGTAGTGGTCGCGGAACGTGTGGTTCTGCGCCGGGTCGAGCACCTCGAGCAGGGCCGCCGCCGGGTCGCCGGAGTAGCCGGCGGCCAGCTTGTCGACCTCGTCGAGCAGCACGACCGGGTTCATCGAGCCGGCCTCGCGCAGCGCCCGCACGATCCGGCCGGGCAGCGCGCCGACGTAGGTGCGCCGGTGGCCGCGGATCTCCGCCTCGTCCCGGACACCGCCGAGGGAGACGCGGACGAAGTTGCGGCCCAGCGCCCGGGCGACCGACTCGCCGAGGCTGGTCTTGCCGACACCCGGCGGGCCGGCCAGGGCCAGCACCGCGCCGGAGCCGCGTCCGCCGACGACGCCGAGGCTGCGCTCCGCGCGCCGGTTGCGCACCGCGAGGTACTCCAGGATGCCGTCCTTCACGTCGGCCAGGCCGGCGTGGTCGGCGTCGAGCACGGCCCGGGCCGCGGCCAGGTCGGTGTTGTCCTGGGTACGCGTGCTCCACGGCATCTCCAGCACGGTGTCCAGCCAGGTACGGATCCAGCCCGCCTCGGGCGAGGCGTCACTGGCCCGCTCCAGCTTGCCGACCTCACGAAGCGCCGCCTCGCGGACCTTGTCCGGCAGGTCGGCGGACTCCACCCGGGAGCGGTAGTCGGCGGAGCCGTCCGGCTCGTCCTCGCCGAGTTCCTTGCGGATCGCGGCGAGCTGCTGGCGGAGCAGGAACTCCCGCTGGGACTTCTCCAGCCCCTCGCGGACGTCGCTGTTGATCTGCTCGGTGACTTCCTGCTCGGCCAGGTGTTCCTTCACCCAGCCGACGAGCAGTTCCAGCCGGGCGGTGACGTCCGGCGCGGCGAGCAGTTCGGTCTTCTGGGTCAGGCTGAGCCAGGGCGCGTAGCCGGCCGAGTCGGCCAGCTCGGACAGGTCGGTCATCCGCTCCATCGCGTCGATCACCTGCCAGGCGCCGCGCTGTTGCAGCACCGAGCTCATGAGCGCGCGGTACTCGCGGGCGAGTTCCCGGGCGCGGCCCGCCGGTGCGGGTTCGTCGAGTGTGGTCGCCTCGACCCAGAGCGCGGCGCCGGGACCGGGCACGCCGGAGCCGATGCGGGCGCGGGTGAGACCGCGGACGACCGCCGCCGGTTCGCCGCTGGGCAGCCGGCCCACCTTCTCGATCGTGGCGACCACGCCGACGGAGCCGTACTCGCCGTCGATGCGGGGTACGGCAAGGAGTTCCTTGTCGCCGGTGGCGCGGGCCGCGTCGACGGCGGCCTGGGTGGTCGGGTCGAGGGTCACCGGGATGACCATCCCGGGCAGCAGGACGGCGTCGGTCAGTGGGAGTACCGGAAGAGTTGCCATCGAACACCTGCCATCACGTTGGTTGAGCGTGTCTGGCTCAAGTAACAAAACGTGCCCCTTGTTCCGGGTTGTGACCCACGCCACGCCGAGCGCCCCGTTCCGGCGCTCCGCACCCAATGGCGGCACCGTTTACCGCGACCCGCCGAATGGAAACAGTCGGCTATTGTTGCGGGATTACCGCGCGGTAGGTCAAACTCTTAGCCACACCCCGCCCGACACAGGGAGTAATGGCGATGGCAAGGAAAGTAATCACCGTTCTGACCGACGACCTCGACGGTGGAAAGGCCGATCGGACCGTCGAGTTCAGCCTGGACGGCGTGGCGTACACGATCGACGTCTCCGACGAGAACGCGGGCGTCCTGCGCAAGGCCCTGGATCCGTACATCAGCGCTGGCAGGCGAATCGGCCGCGGAGCCGCCGAGGTCACCCGCGGCGCCCGTCGCACGACCCGGCCGAGCACCTCGGGAATGGACCGCGAGCAGAACCGCGCCATCCGGGAATGGGCCGCCAAGAACGGGTTCGAGATTTCCGAGCGCGGGCGCATCCCGGTGTCGGTGGTCGAGGCGTACAAGAACCGCTGACCGTCACCGGTTCACCGTCGGGCATCCCGGGGTCACGCTGAGAAATCGGCGTGGCCCGATCGGCATTCTCCGCACGGCGCTTTTCGTCCGGCGGATACCCACGGCACGAGATTTCCTCCGGGATCGTCTCCCACCGTTCCCGTACGCGGAAAGGCCGCGGCCGCCCGGAGGAGTCCCCCGGACGGCCGCGGCCGTCGCGTCGCTCAGTTGACCCGGATGCGCACCACGTCGATGGCGGGGGTCTGGTTCGCCCGCTCCATCATCGGGATGCGGTGCGAGCCGTCACCGGCCCAGACCGCGCACTGCGCCACGCCCGACTGCGCCAGGCCCGGGATCTGGATCAGCACGTCGTCCGGCTGGTTGCCGCCCCGGCCGTCCTCGGTGGCGACGAAGAACGCCGGCACGTCCTGCGGGTTCGGGGGCTGCCGGGTGCTGCCGAGCATCCGGCAGGCGGTGTGGAAGTGACCGCGTACCAGGCCCTGGCCGTTGAGCAGCGAGCTCTCCAGGTAGTAGCCGCCCTGACCGGCGGCGAGGAAGCGGTCCCGCACCAGGTTCTTGGTGGTGACCCGGAGCGTGAACGGCTGGTTGCGCCGCACCTGGTTCGGGAACTGCGTGATCAGCAGCGACGGGTTGTTCGCCGCGGCGCCCACCTCACCGAACGCGGTGCTCACGCACCGGTTGCCGTTCTGGAAGCCGTCGTGGCCCTGAAGCCGGCTGCCGGAGCAGTCCTTGGCGAGCACGTTCAGGCCGTTGTTGCCGCCGTTGTTGTTCCCGCCGCCGTTGTTACCGCCGTTGTTACCGCCGTTCTGGCCTCCGTTGTTGCCGCCGTTCTGACCGCCGCCGTTCTGACCGCCACCGTTCTGGCCGCCGCTCTGCGGCGTGTCGCTCACCGCGCATCGGGCGAACTGGTCCAGACCCTGCGGGCGCTGCGCGAACCGGCCGATGGCGGTGGCGATCCGGTTGAGCGCCGCCGTCCGCTTGTCCGCGAGCGGACCGAGGATCGCGTTGTTTATGAACTCACCGCCGTTGCGGCCCTCCGCCGCGAGCCGCCGGTTCGCCTCGCCGATCTGGCTCTCCAGCAGCGCCAGGGTGCGGTCCACCTCGGCACGGGCCTGGCCGGGCACCTGCGGCAGCCGGCCACGGACGTCCGGGCAGGCCACCGTCGGGGGGGGGGGGGGGGGGGGGCGGCGGGGGGGGGGGGGCGGGCGAGGGGGGGGGGGGGCGCCGCGGGGGGGGCCCCCCCCCCCCCCCCCACCCGCCGTGGTCTGCTGGCACTCGGCCGGCGACATCTGACCGTCACCCCAGTGGTTGCGGACCCAGCGGCCGTTCTGCCAGGTACGGGTGGTGCTGCCCTGGCCGTCCGGGGCGGTCGCCCCCGGGCTCGCGGGCACGCAGGACGCCGAGGCGGCGCGGGTGGTCGTCCGCCGGTCCTGGGCGGACGAGATCTGGGTGACGGCGACGATGCCGCCGAAGACCGCGAGCGTGCCGACAACCGCCAGCATCCGCTTGCTCCGCGCGTTACCGGATGACCGGCGCGCCCGTGTGGACCTGCGCATCGAATTGCTCTCCTTCTCGATCCGGTAGTTGACTGGTGATCCCGGCGGACCGACGAATTCGGGGTGTGAGATCACTGCGACGCTCAGTCGCGAGTCAATGGCCGACGATGCCCTTTCCGCACCGTCTCCGCGCCGTCCGGGCGCGGCGGGGAAGATCTGCGTCCATTCCCGATGAGGTACGGAGCGCCGTCGGCGAAGGTTCAACCGGAGATCGGAAAAAATCGAAAAGTCGCCGTCCGGGCCGGCGGGGACGGTTCAGTCGGCGCAGAGGTGGTCGAAGGCGAAGCCGCCGTCGAAGGAGTCCCGCCGCGCGGCGAGCGCGCGGACCTGCCGGAGAAGCTCGTCCCGGTCCAGCAGGGACGGCGCGGCCCCGTCGAGGTCACGCAGCCGCTCCCCCAGCGCCACCACGGCCAGATCCTCGGCGAGCCGCCCCGCGTCGACGCCGTAGGCGAAGCCGCGCGCGGTCAGCCGGACCCGCTCCAGCAGACAGCGGCCGGGTCGCACCTCGGCCCAGGCCCAGCCCTCCGCCGGCCCGTCGGTCCAGCGCACGTGCAGGCCGCGCACGATCGGGTCGGCGATCCGGCCCGCCACGTACGCCTCGACCGCCTCGACCCGGGCCAGCGCGCCGAGGTCGTTCACCGGTCCACGCCGGCCGTCCGGCAGCCGGCCGATGATGTCCCGGAAGCCCACCGCGTCGCCGGCGTCCGGGTCGGTGCCGTCGGCGTAGGCCCGCGCGTCCAGCACGTACTCGGCGAACCGGCGGACCTGCTCCGCGCCGCCCAGCGCCGGCGACTCGACGCGCACCAGCGGCAGGCCGACGGCGGCGCAGACCGCGTCGGTGAGTCGTTCCTCCCGCCGGGCCGGCGACCCGTCCGGAGCGGGCGCGGTGAACCGCACCGCGAAGCGCGGCAGCCCGGTCTCGGCGGCGCAGACCACCAGGTCGAGCGACGCCCGCCCGGCGGTGCTCCACTGACTGCCGGTGACCCCCGGCGGGCGGCCCTGCACCAGGTCACCGAGCCGCCGGCCGGCGTGACCGAGGTGGCCGGCCCGGACCAGGGACGGCGCGACGCCGGGCGGGACCGGCCGCAGCCAGGAGGCGGTCACACTGCCTGTGCTCGTCATCTCGCCCCGATCCCCCCTCGTCCGGTCGACGCCCGAGTGTAGGCGGTGCGGCGCAGTCGGTACGGCCGCCCGGTGCGCTACCGCGCCCGTCCCTCTAGGCTCTGCCCGTGCCCAGCGGACGGACCCCGGAACAGTTCACCAAACGCAGTCTCGTCGCCGTCTCCCACGCCATCGAACGCGCCGCGCTCGCCGAGGCCGAGGACGGCCCGCTCGTCGTGCTCGCGCTGTTCCAGCGGCTGCCGTACTTCGCCCGGGAGCGCGAGGTCTACCGGCGCATCGCCGGCCGCGCCGCCGTGACGGTGGTGGCGATGGTCGGCGGACCGCCGCCCGACCTGCCCGAAGGGGCGTACGGCGTGACCCTGGACGAGGCGGAGGCGCTGGCCCGGGAGTGGACGGTGGTGGCGCTGAGCCCGCGTTTCGGCGCCACACTCGTCGCGCACGACCGGGCCGAGGTGGCGCCCGCGCCGACGCTGGAGGCCGGCCGGCTGTTCGAGGGCCGCTGGGGTTTCCGCCGCGACGAGGCGCTGCACGAGGTGATCCGGCTGCGCGAACAGCTCGCCGAGCGGCTGCCCGCCGCGGCACGCACCGCGCTGGACGAGGCGATCGCCCGGGTGCGGGACATCCCAGCCGGGCCGGGCGAACCGCGCGCCGAGGCGGCACTGCGGATGCTGGCCCGCCGCGGCGACCGGAACCACCAGCCGGTCGAGCCGGCCGAGACCATGCTGGACGAATCAGGCCTGGCCCGGTGGTCCGGCGCGGACGGGGTGACCGCCTCCGGCACGCTGCCGGTGGCGCTGGTCGGCCTGCGGGTGGAGGCGCCGCCCGGCTCACCGGAACGCTTCGGCCGGCGCGGCGTCGCCCGCGAGGGGCACGCCGTGCTCACCGCGATCACCGGCGTGCTGCGGCCGGTCGACCGCGCGGTACGCGTCACCGAGAACGAGTTCCAGCTCGTCCTGCCCGGGCTCGACGAACCGGCCGCGCTGGAGGTGGTACGCCGGTTGCACGACGGGATCGGCGCGCTGGCCCGGTCGTACCCGTTCATGGCGTACATCGTGCACGCGGCGGTCGGGGTGACCACCCGGCGGCCGCTGCCCACCGCGGACCTGCGCGCCGCCGTCGACTGGGCGGTACGCAAGGGCCTGCCGGTGGCGGGCCTGCCGCCGGAGAACGCCGACGCCGTGGCCGCGCCGGCCGGCTGACCGGCCGGTCCGGTTCGAGGAGAGGGAGACGCGGTGCGGGTGGTGTCGCTGGTGCCGTCGCTGACCGAGGCGGTCGCGGCCACCCGCCCGGAGGTGCTGGTCGGCGCGACCGACTGGTGCACCCACCCGGCCGGGCTGGACGTCGCCCGGGTCGGTGGGACGAAGTACCCGGACCTGGACCGGGTGCTCGCGCTCGAGCCGGATCTGGTGCTGCTCAACGAGGAGGAGAACCGGCTGGCCGACGCCGAGGCGCTGCGCGCCGCCGGGGTGCCGGTCCGGGTCACCTTCCCGCGTACCGTCCCCGAGGCCCTCGACCAGCTCGGTGAGCTGGTCGACGCGCTCGGCGTGCCGGCCGAGCCGCGGTGGCTGCGGGAGGCCCGCCACGCCTGGGCCGCGCTGCCCGCGCCGGGACACGTCCGCACCGCCGTGGTGCCGGTGTGGCGGCGCCCGTGGGTGGTGCTGGGACGGGACACGTTCGCCGGGGACGTGCTGGCCCGGCTGAGTGTGCGCAACGGCTGGGCCGGGGACGCGGAACGCTATCCCCGGCCCAGCCTGGACGAGCTGCGCGCCCGGGCGCCGGAGCTGGTGGTGCTGCCCGACGAGCCGTACCGGTTCACCGCCGACGACGGGCCGGAGGCGTTCCCCGGTGTGCCGGCGGCGCTGGTGTCCGGCCGGCACCTCACCTGGTACGGCCCGTCGCTGGCCGAGGCCCCGGCGCTGCTGGCCGCCCAGCTCGCCGCCGCGGGCCCCACCTGACCGGTGAGGCCCGGGTGCCGGTGCTCAGGCGACCGGGGTGGCGTGCACCGGGTCCAGCTCCATCAGCGTGGTGTCGTCCACGTCGTACCCGATCGCGTTGTGCACCGCGACCACGCCCGCGACCTGCGCGGCGAGACGGCCCGCCAGCTCGACGGCGCTGCGCCGGTCCAGCCGCCCGTCCATGGTGACCTCGCCGCCGCGGACCTGGACCGTGACCAGGCCGTCGCGTACGGACAGCACCCGGCGCAGCACCTCGTGCACGACCTCCTCGCGGATCTCCGCGTCGGTACGCAGGTGCACGCGCAGCAGGTCACCGCGGGTGACGATGCCGGCGAGCCGGCCCAGGTCGTCCAGCACCGGGAGCCGCTTGACGGCCTCGTGGTCCATCAGCCGGGCGGTCGCCGCGAGCGACGCCCGCTCGTGGGTGGTGACCGCGGGCGCGGTCATCAGGTCCCGGGCGACGAGCGCGCCCGCCTTCTCCCGCGCGGTACGGCGGCGCCGTCCCTCGAAGACCCGCCGCTCGTCCGGGTGACCGGACCGCTCCACCTTGTGCAGCAGGTCCGCCTCGGAGATCACCCCGAGCACCCGGCGGAACGAGTCCACCACCGGCACACCGCTGATCCGCTGCCGCACCAGCACGTCGACGACCTCGCGGTACGGGGTCTCCTCCGTCACCGTGGCGACGTCCCTGGTCATCACGTCGGTAACCTGCCACGCCCTCATCACGACCTCCTCGTACCGAGTTTCCACCTGCGACGGTAGGCCGCCGGCGTACGGCCTGGTCAGGGGCGGCGGACCGGCCGCGAGGGGCCGACCGGACCGGGTACGGACGGGACCAAGGACCCGGTCACGAGGGCACCTCTCGGCCCTGCTCCCGGGCGCCGCGCGGCGGTGGAATGAATGTGCCACCGGGAAGCGCGGTGCGAGGCACAGGAAGGGACGTGGACACCATGACCGCGACAATCGAGCGGACCCCCGCCGTCAAGCGGACCCCCGCCGCCACCATCGCTCCGGCGGCGCACACCGAGACCACCCGCCAGAAGGCCACCCGGTACGTCTGGGCCGGGCTGCGGCTCGCCCTGGGCTGGATCTTCCTCTGGGCCTTCCTCGACAAGATGTTCGGCCTCGGCCACGAGACCCCGGCGAAGAACGCCTGGATCAACGGCGGCAGCCCGACCAAGGGCTTCCTGGGCAACGCGGTCGAGGGCCCGTTCGCGGACCTCTACCGGAACATCGCCGGCGCGGCCTGGGCGGACACCCTGTTCATGGTCGGCCTGCTCGGCATCGGTGTCGCGCTGATGCTCGGCATCGGCATCCGGATCGCCGCCGTGGCCGGCGGACTGCTCCTGGTCCTGATGTGGACGGCCGTGCTGCCCCCGGCGAACAACCCCTTCATGGACGACCACCTCATCTACGCGGGCCTGTTGGCCGGTCTCGCCCTGGTGGGCGCCGGCAACACCCTCGGCCTCGGCCGGATCTGGGCGAAGCTCCCCCTGGTCCAGCGTCTCCCCTGGCTGAAGTGAACCAGCCCGCTCCGGGGCGGGCGTCGCCGACAGGCGGCGCCCGCCCTCTTCTCGTGTCCCCGCCACGCCGGTGTGCGGGGACCGGCGCGTATCGGCCGGTCGCGATCCGGCAGGATCGACGGTGACCACACCGTCAGCACCGAGGAGACCCGCTCATGGACAAGCCCCAGATCGGCCCGATCGAGGGCGCGCCGCCCGCCGATCTGGTCGTCGAGGACATCACCGTCGGCGACGGCCCGGAGGCCCGCGCGGGCCAGCTGGTGAGCGTGCACTACGTGGGCGTGGCCCACTCGAACGGCCGCGAGTTCGACGCCTCGTGGAACCGGGGTGAGACGTTCGAGTTCCCGCTCGGCGGCGGCCAGGTCATCGCCGGCTGGGACCAGGGCGTCGTGGGCATGAAGGTCGGCGGCCGGCGCAAGCTCACCATCCCGCCGCACCTGGGCTACGGCGCCCGGGGCGCGGGCGGCGTCATCAAGCCGAACGAGACGCTCGTCTTCGTGGTGGACCTGCTCGGCGTGCGCTGAGCGCGACACCGTCCCGTCGAGCCGCCGGCTTCCGGGCCGGCGGCCCGGCGCATGTTCGGACCGCCGGCCCGCCTCTGCTCGGGCCGCCGCCTGTTCAGGCCGCGCAGGCCACCAGCTCGCGGGGGCGGCCGGGCAGGTCCGGCGCGCGGTCGGGGAGGTTCTGGGCGCGGTCGGGGAGGTTCTGGGCGCGGTCGGTGCAGCGCACCGGGAGCACCCGGTGCAGGCCGGTCACCCGCAGCACCCGGGCCACCACCGGGTCGGGGTCGGTGAGCACCAGCTCGCCACCCCGGGAGCGGACCCGCAGGTGGGTGGCGACCAGCGCGCGGACGCCGGCGGCGGAGAGCAGCCGGACACCGGCCAGGTCGACCCGCAGCACCGGCCGGGCCGGCGCCGCCCAGAGCGCGGCCCGGAACGCCGTCACGGTGGCGATGTCGATCTCGCCGACCGGTCGCAGCTCGACCACGTGGTCGTGCACGTCCATCGCCACGAAGAAGCGCTCACCGCTGTGTACCATGCGGCCAAACCTACCCGCGCCCTCCGACATTTCCGGACCTCGCGGCGGGGGTTCCGGGTAGTGTCCGGGAACCGACCCCGAGCCGTCTCAGGGTCATCCCGCAGCCGTGCCGCCACGCCGCGCGGGAAGCGGCGAAACGCCGCCGGGGACTGCCCTGCGCGACGCCGCGGGGCCACAATGAGCCGATGGTCGTCCCCCGCCCGCGCGCCCCACTGCTGATCCGGCCGGTCCGCGAGCCGGCGACGGTGCCGCCGCCGCTCACCGGCCCCTGGTCGCCCGCCGACACCCGGCTCGACCGGGCCGACCTGCTGCCGCTGCCGGCCGGCGGGCACGGCCCGGAGGACGTCGTGGTCGACGGCGACGGCCGGGTGGTCAGCGGCGACGAGGACGGCCGGCTCTGGTGGTGGCCGGCCGACTCCCCGCCCGGCACGCCGCCGACGCTGCTGGCCGAGACCGGCGGACGACCGCTGGGCATCGAGCGGGATCCGGTCGACGGCGGGTTACTGGTCTGCGACGCGTACCGGGGGCTGCTGCGCATCGACCCGGCCGGCCGGGTGCACGAGCTGACCGGCACCGCGCCGCCGGTGCACCTGGCCGACAACGCGGCGGTGGCGCGTGACGGCACCGTCTACTTCACCGACTCGTCCGACCGGTTCCCGCTCTCGCACTGGTAACGCGACCTGCTGGAGCACCGGCCCAACGGGCGGGTACTCGCGTACGACAGGCGCACCGGGCGCACCGACGTGGTCGCGGACGGGCTCTACTTCCCCAACGGGCTCGCGCTCACCCCGGACGAGTCGGCGCTGATGCTCGCCGAGACCGCCACCCACCGGCTGCTCCGCGTCGACCTGCCCAGCGGGCGGGCCACTGTGCTCACCGACCTGCCCGCGTACCCGGACAACATCTCCGGCGTCGGCGACGGCACCTACTGGGTGGCGCTGCCCAGCCCGCGGCTGCGGGCCATGGAACGGCTGCTGCCGCATCCCCGGGTCCGGCAGATCGTGGCTCTGCTGCCCGGCGCGGTGCAGCCGCAGCCGCGCCGCTACGGGCTGGTCGCGCTGGTCGACGGCGACGGCCGGGTGCTGCGCACGCTGCACGGCCCGAGCGGGGCGTACCCGATGGTCACCGGCGTGCGGCAGCACGGCCGCGACCTCTGGCTGGGCAGCCTGACCGCGGCCGGGGTGGCCCGGGTCGGCCTGGACTGAGACGACGCGGGGCCGGCCCACGCGGACGGCGGGCCGGCCCCGTGGCCGTTCCTCCCCAGGTTCAGCCGCCGCTGTTGCTCCGCGAGGGGGCCGGGGCCGGTGACGACCCGCCGGCCACCGCGCCCGGGTGCGGCGTGGCGCTCTGCGTGGGCTTCAGCCCCGCCGGTACGGGCAGCGCGCTGCCCTTGGCGAACTCGTCCCAGCTGACGTTCCAGGCGGTGAATCCGTTGCCCTGATCCAGCTTCACCTCGGTGCCCTTGACCGTCACCAGGTCACCGACCTGCGTGAAGCCCATCAGCCAGTCCGCGGCGGTGGCCGAGACGTTCGTGCAGCCGTGCGAGGTGTTGGTGTAGCCCTGCTCCCCCTCCGACCACGGCGCGGAGTGGATGAACTCACCACCCCAGGTCAGCCGCTGGGCGTCGTCCACGTCGACCACGTAGCCGCCGTTCGGCTCGCCCCGGGTGTCGAAGGTGGTGTGCTCGTGCTTCTCCATGATCACCATGGTGCCGCTGGACGTCGGCGTGCTCTCCTTGCCGAGGCTGACCGGGATCTTCTTGACCGCCTTGCCGTCCTCGTAGACGGTCATCTGCTTCGTCCCGTTGTCGATGTCCAGGGTCACCTGCCGGCCGACCTTGGCGCTCGCGACCCGGTCGGAATCGCCGACCGCCTCCTTGCCGATGGGCAGCCCCTCCAGCGCGCTGCGCACGCTGATCTTCGTGCCCGGCTTCCAGCGGTCCGGCGCCCGGTACTCGGCCTGCTTGCCGTCGGCCACCCAGGACCAGGTGCCCGGCTGCGGCGGGTCGGTCTTCACGAAGAGCCGGCGCTGGACGTCCGCACGCGCCTCCTTCGGAATCGGCGGGTCGAATCCGAGCACGACCGGCATCGCCGTCCCGTACGTCTGATTCGGCCGGAAATACAATTCGCTGGTGACTGCCGGTTTGGTGGATTTGGCCATCGTCGTGAACGTCGTCTTCTGCGTGGCGGTCTTGCCGGAATCGCCGGTCGCGGTCACCTCCGCGGTGTACGTCCGGGAATTGGCGAGCGGTCGGTCCGGCACCCAGCCGGAACCGTCCTCCCGCGGCTGGGCCGGCACCGCGTTGCCCTTGTCGTCGGTCAGCTTGACGGCTGTCACCTTGCCGTTGCTCACCTTCGTGCCCACCTCCGCGCTGATCGGCACGCCCCGGGTACTGTCGGCTGGCGTCACGGAGACCGACGGCGGTGCCGCCTCGGCCCGCTTCGCCACCGACTTCGGGCCGGCGGTACACGCGCCGACCGCCAGCGGCGCGGCTGCGACGGTCATCGCGAAAAGCGTCAGTCGGCGCCTCGCAAACATATTTCGCCCCCCATTTCCGAACCCTCTCGCCCACATTCTGTAGGCCCGGGATCGCGCCGTGGCACCTTCGGCGGAATTGCTCGGAAACGGTTGCGGAGAATCGTGCCGGACAGGCAATTCCCGTACCGGCTTGCGCCCTAAGCGCCCTCCGCCCGGTTCCCCACCCCCTCACCCGCCGCTCAGCGACCCCGGTCCGTCGATCATGAAGTTGACGGCGGATGGCGTCCGTTTTGTCCCCGACAACCTCATGATCGACTGACGAAAACGAGATGCGCTGGACGCAATCGCCCACGCCACCCGCATCGCCGCCGCGATCTTGCAGTTGCGGTCCTGGAGAAAGGTGCTAATCGGGCATATCAAGGGCCGCAAGTGCAAGATCGCGGGCAGGCTGCGGAGGACGGAGCGACCCCGGCCCCTCGTGAGGAGAGGCCGGGGCCGGGGGGGCGGACGGGTCAGACGTTGGCTACCAGGAGGGCCGGCTGCTCGACGCAGTCCGCCACGTGGCGCAGGAAGCCGCCCGCCACGCCGCCGTCGCAGACGCGGTGGTCGAAGGTGAGGCTGATCTGGGTCACCTTGCGGACGGCGAGCTGCCCGTCCACCACCCACGGCTTGTCCACGATCCGGCCGACGCCGAGCAGCGCCGCCTCCGGGTGGTTGATGATCGGCGTGGAGCCGTCCACGCCGAACACGCCGTAGTTGTTGAGCGTGAACGTCCCGCCGGTCAGCCGCGCCGGCGGCAGCGTGCCGGCCCGGGCCGCCGCAGTGGTCTCGGCGAGCGCGGCGGCCAGCTCCCGGGTGGTGAGCCGCTGTGCGTCGCGCAGCACCGGCACGACCAGGCCCCGGTCGGTCTGCGCGGCGATGCCCAGGTGCACGCCCGCGGACTGGATGATCCGCTGGCCCTCGGTGTCGACGTGCGCGTTGAGCTGCGGGTACCTCCGCAGGCCACTGAGGCAGATCCGGGCCAGCAGCGCCAGGATGCTCACCGGCGTGTCCGGGGTGGCCGCGTTTATCGCGGCGCGCGTCTCCAGCAGGCCGGTGGCGTCCACGTCGACCCAGATGGTCACCTCGGGGATCTCCCGCCGGCTGCGGGAGAGCTTGTCGGCGATCACCTTGCGGATACCGGTGAGCGGGATGACCGTGTCCCCGTCGCCCGCCGGGGCGAGCCCGACGTGGGCGGCCGGGGCGTCCGGCACCGCGGCCAGCCGGGCCGCCGGAGCAGCGGGGGCGGCCACGGCGGCGTCCAGGTCGGCCCGGCGGATCACGCCGCCCGGCCCGGTGCCGCGCAGCGACGCCAGGTCGATACCGTGCTCCTTGGCCAGCCGCCGCACGATCGGCGAGATGACCAGCGGCGCCGACTGCACGCCGTTCGTTGCCGGCTCAGCCGAGCGGTCCGCCGAGGCAGCCGTGCCGTTCGGAGCCGACAAGCCCGCCGGGACCGAGCCCGCCGGAACCGACGAACCGGCCGGAACCGGAGAGCCCGCCGCCGGACCGGACGCGGGGCCCGTCGAGGCGGGCGGGGCGGGCTCGGGGGCCAGCGCCAGCCGCGGACGGCGCCGCCGCCGGCCCGTGCCGCCGTGGCCGGTGCCGTAGCCGATCAGGACGTTGCCGGACCCGGCCCGCTCCTCCTCACGGTAGGTGGCGTGCGGGTCGGGGGCGTCGTCGAGCGGGGCGATGGTGATGAGTGGCTGGCCGACCGGGCGTACCTCACCGGCCGCGCCGTGCAGGGCCACGACCCGTCCGGCGTACGGGCACGGCACGTCGACGACGGCCTTGGCGGTCTCCACCTCCACCACCGTCTGGTCCACGGTGACGACGTCGCCGACGGCGACCCGCCACTCGACGATCTCCGCCTCGCTCAGCCCTTCCCCGAGGTCCGGCAGAAGGAAGTCCCGGGTTCCGATCGCCGCTGTCATGCCGCGCTGACCGGGCATGCCCTCACGGCCCTCGCTCCGCTCGGTGCGTTCGGTCATGCCGCCACCCACCTCGTGTCGGGCTGGTCGTCCCACTGGAGCCGCGCCACGGCGTCCAGCACCCGGTCGACCGAGGGCAGGTGGGTGTGCTCCAGCATCGGCGCCGGGTACGGGATGTCCAGCCCGGACACCCGCAGCACCGGCGCGTGCAGCGCGTGGAAGCAGCGCTCCTGCACCCGGGCGGCGATCTCCGCGCCGACGCCGGCGAAACCCTGCGCCTCCTGGATCACCACGCACCGGCCGGTACGGCGGACCGAGGCGGTGACGGTGGCGTCGTCGAACGGCACGATGCTGCGCACGTCGACGACCTCCAGGTCCCAGCCCTCCTCGCGGGCCGCCTCGGCGGCGGCCAGCGCCACCGGCACCGCCGGCCCGTACGCGATCAGCGTCGCGTCGGTGCCGGGGCGGCGCACCACGGCGCTGCCGATCGGCGCGGTACGGGCCGGCAGGTCCGCCTCGGCGCTGGTGAAGTAGAGCTTCTTGGGCTCCAGGAACACCACCGGGTCGGGGTCGTCGATGGCGGCGCGCAGCAGCGAGTACGCGTCGTCCACAGTCGCGGGCGTGACCACCTTCAGGCCGGGCGTGTGCGCGTAGTACGCCTCGGACGAGTCGCAGTGGTGCTCCACGCCGCCGATGCCACCGGCGTACGGCACCCGGATGACGATCGGCACGCTCAGCGCGCCACGGGTACGGTTGCGCAGTTTCGCCACGTGCGAGGCGATCTGCTCGAACGCCGGGTACGCGAACGCGTCGAACTGCATCTCGACCACCGGCCGCAGCCCGGACATGGCCAGGCCGACCGCGAACCCGACGATGCCGGCCTCGGCGAGCGGGGTGTCGAAGCAGCGCTTGTCGCCGAAGCGGGCCTGCAGCCCGTCGGTGATCCGGAAGACGCCGCCGAGCTGGCCGACGTCCTCACCGAAGACGAGCACGCGGTCGTCGTCGAGCATCGCGTCGGCGAGCGCCGCGTTGAGCGCCTTCGCCATGGTCATGGTGGCCATCAGGCGTCCCCCTCCGCGTCGGCGGCCAGCTCGGCCCGGACCATCTCGCGCTGCTCGACGAGTTGCGGCGTCGGCTCGGCGTACACGTGGTCGAACAGGCTCAGCGGGTCCACTGTCGGCTGGGAGTCCATCCGGCGGCGCAGCGTCGCGGCGTACTCCTCGGCCTCCTCGGCGACCGCCGCGACGGCGGCGTCGTCGAGGACGCCCTTGGCCCGCAGGTACGCCTCGAGCCGGGCGATCGGGTCGCGGTCGCGCCACGCCTCGACCTCGTCGGCGTCGCGGTAGCGGGTCTGGTCGTCGGCGTTCGTGTGCGGTTCCATCCGGTACGTGTGGGCCTCGACCAGGTAGGGGCCCTTGCCGGCGCGGGCGTGCGCGACGGCGCGCTCCAGCACCGCCAGGACCGCCACCGGGTCGTTGCCGTCGACCTGCTCGCTGGGTACGCCGTAGCCGACACCCTTGTAGGCGAGGCTGGGCGCGGCGGTCTGCCGGGACAGCGGCACGCTGATCGCGTACTTGTTGTTCTGCACGAGGTAGACGACGGGCGCCTTGAACACGGCCGCGAAGTTGATGCCCTCGTGGAAGTCGCCCTCGCTGGTGGCGCCGTCGCCGATGAACGCCAGCGCCACGGTGTCGCGACCCTGGTACGACTCGCCGTAGGCCAGCCCGGCGGCGTGCACGCACTGGGTGGCGAGCGGGGTGCACTGCGGCGCGGTGTGCGTGGCGGCGGGGTCGTACCCGCAGTGCCAGTCGCCGCGCAGCAGCGTGAGCACCTCGACCGGGTCGAGGCCGCGCGCGGTCAGCGCCATCGACTCGCGGTACGTGGGGAACACCCAGTCGGTGTCGCGCAGCGCGAGGACGCCGCCGATCTGGCACGCCTCCTGGCCACGCGCGGACGGGTAGACGGCGAGGCGGCCCTGCTTGGTGAGCGCGGTGGCCTGCACGTCGAAGCGGCGGCCGACGACCATCCGCCGGTACATCTCGCGCAGCGTCTCGACCGGCGGCTCCGGGTAGTCGTCGCGGGCCGGCAGCGGGGTCCCGTCGGGTTCGAGCAGCCGGACCGGTTCCCGCTGCGGCATGAAGCCGGCCGACGGGTCGGGTGCGGCCGGGGTGGTCTTCCGGCGGGTGCGCGGGGATGCCCTGCGGACCGCCTGGGGTGTGGTCGTCACGGCGGGGACCTCCTGGACGTGTGGTGGCCCTATGCTCCCGGTCGTGGATGATTGACTCAACATCCGGGATGAACGCGGGACGAATGGCACAGGAGGGCGGCTGAGGTGAGCCAGGAGACCGGCGCCACACCGGGCGCGGCGGGCGGAACGGGACGTTCGGCCGGGCCGCTGGACGAGGTGGATCGGCGGATCCTGCGCGAACTGGTCCGCGACGCCCGCACGTCCATCCGTACGCTCGCCGAACGGGTGCACGTGTCCCGCACCAACGCGTACGCCCGGGTGGAGCGGCTGCTGCGCGACGGGGTGCTGACCGGGTTCACCGCGCGGATCGCGCCGGAGCCGGCCGGGCTGGGCACGTCGGCGTACATCGCGCTCACCATCGAGCAGAACACCTGGCGGGAGGTCTCCGCCGAGCTGGCCCGGGTGCGCTACATCGAGCACGCGGCGCTGCTCAGCGGCGAGCACGACGTCCTCGCCCTGGTCCGGGCACCGGACAACGCGACGTTGCGGGACGTGGTGCTGGACCGGGTGCAGAGCATCGCCGGGGTGCTGTCCACACGTACCTGGCTGGTGTTCGAGGAGTTCGACGGCACGCAGAGCCCCTGGGACTGACCGGTCAGCGTTCCGGCGGCGACTCCAGCCCTTCGGCGTCGGCCCGCTCCAGCAGCGCTTCCAGCGAGTACCGCCGCCCGTCCAGCCCGGCGTGCGGGTCGCCACGCCCGGCGAACCGCGCGGGCATGCTGAGCACGTCGAAGTCCTCCGGCCGGGCGTCGTCCAGCTCGGACCAGTCCAGCGGCGCCGAGACCAGCGCCGCCGGGGCCGGCCGGATCGAGTACGCCGACGTCATGGTGTGGTCGCGGGCCATCTGGTTGTAGTCGACGAAGACCGGCCGGTCCCGCTGGTCGCGCCACCAGGTGGTGGTGACCAGGTCGGGCAGGCGGCGCTGCATCTCCCGGCCCAGCGCGAGCACCGCCCGCCGGCACTCGCCGAAGCTCCAGCGCGGCTCGATCGAGACGTACACGTGGATGCCGCGCCCGCCGGTGGTCTTCGGGAAGCCCTCCAGGCCCAGCTCCGTCAGGAACGCGCGTACCTCGTGCGCCACCGGCACCACCTGCGCGAAGTCGACCCCCGGCATCGGGTCGAGGTCGATGCGCAGCTGGTCGGGGTGCTCCACGTCGGCCTTCGACACCGGCCACGGGTGGAACCGCAGCGTGCCCAGGTTCGCCGCCCAGATCACCACCGCCAGTTCGCTCGGGGCGACCTCGTCGGCGGTACGCCCACTGGGGAACGTGATGTGCGCGGTGCGGACCCAGTCGGGCGCGCCCGCCGGGAGCCGCTTCTGGTAGAACGCGTCGCCCTTGTTGGTCTGCCGGGTGGCGACCTTCGCGCCCTCGAACACGCCGCGCGGCCAGCGTTCCAGCATGGTCGGCCGGTCCCGCAGCGCGCGCAGGATGCCGTCGCCGACGGACAGGAAGTAGCTGACCACGTCCAGCTTGGTCAGCCCGCGCTCCGGGAAGTAGGGCTTGTCGGGGCTGGAGACGCGGACCAGCCGCTCCCCCACCTGGATCTCCTGCGCCGCCGTGGTCGCCACCGTCACACCGTAGCGACCCGGCCCCGCCGTGGGGACCGGCTCACCGGGACTCCGCCGTCACCGACAGCCGGATCCAGGCGTCCACCCAGGCCCGTACCGCCGGTTCGCCGGGGTCGGCGCCGAGCGCACCGGCCAGGCCGGCCACTGTCGCGCCGCAGCGGTCCAGGCCGACCGCGGCGAGCCCGGCCGCCGTCGCGCGCAGCCGCTCCGGGAAGCCGGCCGGCAGGTGCCGTAGGCCGGTGTGCGCCGCCTGCGCGAGC